>NZ_NIQC01000009.1 GCF_002216005.1 Natranaerobius trueperi | reverse complement strand
ATATGATGACATATCCAAAAGATACGAGGTACTGCACTTAAATCATTGAACCGCCAAGTACCGGACGGTATGCTTGGTGGTGTGAGAGGTCGGTAGATAAATTAATTATCTACCTCCTACTCGATTTAATAATTTTTAATTGATCTGAATTGACTAGAACAACTAATTTCGGAGTAATAAAAATATTTTCTATAAAAAAAGGAGTTCTTAGTAAGTTTCTAGAATACAATACTAATATTTTTTTACAAAAATTTATTTTAGGAGGAGCGAATGTTTCGACAAAAGAAAAAGCAATTAGGTGAACTGTTAGTTGATACAAATACAATTACTAATCATCAGTTAAATAAAATTGTTGAGCATCAACATGAGACCGGAAAAACTTTCAGAAAAAGTATTGTCGATCTCAATATAATTAGTGAAGATGAATTAATTCAAGTATTAAAATCACATATGGGGATCAAATATATTTCTTTGCAGAATTATTACTTAAAAAAAGAAATTGTCAATCAAATCCCTTCGTATTTGATGAAACATTATCAAGTTTTACCTATTAATATAAGTGGCAATAAGTTAACCCTAGCAATGAGTGATCCACTAAATGTAGTGGCAATTGATAATATTCAAATGGCTACAGGACTAGAAATTGAACCAGTGATTGCAACTACTAAAGAAATAGAACAAGAAATAACTAGGTTTTTTGGTATTACAGAATACTTAGAAGAAACTATAAATCAAATTGATAGTAGTTATGACAAATCAAAAAACGAAAATTCAATAGAAAATATAGGTGAAGATTCGCCTGTTGTTCAGGTAGTAAATTCCTTAATAAATCAAGCGATTAAAAGAGAAGCAAGTGATATTCATATTGATTCTACAAAAACATCTATGAATGTAAGATTTCGTATTGATGGCATTTTACATGATATCACATCGCCTCCCAAACATGTCCAAGATCTTTTAATTAGTAGGATTAAAATAATGGGAGGTATGGATGTAACTAAGAAGCGAACTCCACAGGACGGTAGATGTAGTTTTAATTTGGAAGGGATAGAAAGTGATTTAAGAATATCAACTTTGCCGACAATTTTTGGTGAGAAGATTGTTATAAGAGTATTAATAAAAAATCGAAAGTACATTAATCTCGACGAGTTAGGATTCAGAGTGCAAGATTTAGATAAATATATTAAACTTCTGAAAAGTAGTGCTGGCATGATACTAGTAACTGGACCAACTGGATGTGGTAAAACAACCACGCTTTACTCTTCTTTAAACCGTATTAATAGTCTAGAAAAAAACATTATAACTATTGAAGACCCTGTAGAGTATCAGCTTAGTAGGATTAATCAAGTACAAATAAATGAACAGATTGAGCTTACTTTTACAAATGGTTTGAGAACTATTTTGAGACAGGACCCAGATATCATAATGATTGGTGAAATTAGAGATATAGAAACAGCTCAAATTGCTATTAGATCAGCTATAACTGGTCACCTTGTTTTATCGACTTTACATACAGATAGTGCTATAAATACTCTTACTAGACTAATTGATATGGGAATACCTTCATTTCTAATTAAGGCTTTTGCGGGTGGTATAGTGTCTCAAAGATTAGTAAGGATAATTTGTTCAACATGTCAAGAGAAGTATACACCATCGAAACAAGAATTAGAGATTTATAAAAAATATTCTAAAGTACAAACAGATGTAACATTTTATAAAGGACGAGGCTGTAAAAACTGTGAGAATACAGGTTATAAAGATAGAACAGCAGTTTATGAGCTATTAATCTTAGATAATATTATAATAGATATGCTAATAAGAGGTTGTACTAAAGAACTAACAGATTATGCTAGAACACAAGGGTTCATACCTTTGCTTGAGAATGCAATGGACAAAGTGGCTAAAGGAGAAACAACGATTGAAGAAGTTAATAGAATCATTTTTTAACAAAGTAAAACAAACTAGAGGTGAGAAATAAACTTGAACTTTTAGAAATGGCGATATTTTTAGATGTTTCAGATTTACATATTACAGTTAATACATCACCAAAGCGCCAGCTTTAAGAAGTTCAATGATTTCTTCAGTTAAGAGTAAATTGTCCAATAAATCAAGTGGCTCAGTTCTTGTGACAAGAGGAACAGGTAGTGGTAAATTACCAAGTTTAGCAGCTGTGGTTGAGTATATAACTCTGAAAGTTGTTGTCATAATTTTTAAAATTTTTCTCGAAGTTCATCGTATGTAACTCTACTAATGCGATATAAATTTAATTAGAGAGGGAAAATTTATAGATACATTCACATACTATGTAAGCTTCTGTACAAAAAATTTATTTTAAAGGTTTGATATCGAAACAAAGCCGATATAATCACATGAAAAGTAATAAAACAAAACTTTCTAGAGGTGAGCTGATTTGACTTCAATTTATATATATAAAGCAAGAGATATAAATGGAAATAAAATAGAAAACACCATAGAATCCAAAGATGAAAATAGTGCCATTTTAACTTTAAGAAATAAAAATCTATTTATTACTGATATAAAAAAAGCTAACAAATTAAATATATATTTAAATAATATAGACTTATTTAACAGGATAACATCTAGAGACTTAATGATTATTTCTAGGCAACTATCAACTATGATAAAAGCAGGGATAACTATAGTTGATAGTTTAGATGTATTAGCACAACAAAATGTTAACAATAAATTTAAAAAAAGTATTAGTAGTATAACTGAAAGAGTAAGAACAGGGGAAGGGCTAGGAGAATCTTTTGAACATAGACAAGATGTATTCCCTTCTTTATTTGTAAATATGATAACTGCTGGTGAAGAATCAGGAGCTTTAGATGACATTTTAGATAAGATTTCTATTCACTATCAAAAAGATTATGATACAAAAGAGAAAGTAAAAAATGTTATGACATATCCTATTATATTACTAGTTGTTTCTTTAGCTGTGATTTATATTTTAATAACACAAATTTTACCTGAGTTTTCTCACATTTTAGATGATGCAGGGATAACTTTACCCCTTATAACTGAAATCATAATTCGAACTGGTATTTTAATAGATGAACAAGTTATAACATTCTTGATTTTGCTAATGATTTTTTTAGGAGCAGTGTACTTATCTTTAAAGACAAAATTAGGTATACGTTTTTTTGAGTTATTTTTACTTGTTACCCCATTTATTAAAGATATTTATATAAAAGTTTCAATGGCTAGATTTTCAAGAACCTTAGCAACATTAGTGGGAAGTGGTATTCCTCTTTTAGAATCGCTGAAATTAGTTAAAAAAACACTTAATAATGGAGTTGTTGAGAGTGTAATTGATAGCTCGATCTTGAATCTAAAAAAGGGACAACCTATGAGTGAGCCAATGGCTCAGAGTGATTTATTTCCACCTTTAGTTAGTAAAATGATTGCCGTCGGAGAAGAAACTGGACAACTTGAAGAAATGTTAATTGAATTGGCAACGTTTTACGAAAAAGAAAGTAAATTTACTTTAGAAAGGTTAAGTAGTTTAATTGAGCCATTTATGATTTTATTTATGACGATTATTGTAGGTTTAATAGTTTTATCAGTTGTATTACCTATGGTAGAAATATGGCAAATATTTTAAGTGAAAAAGGGAGGTTTTACTATGAATTTCTTTAAAATATACAATTTTGTTTTAGGTGAAAAAGGTTTTACTTTGGTAGAGCTATTAGCTGTTGTAGTGATTTTAGGTATATTAATATCAATTTCTGTTCCTAAAGTTATACAGGTGGTTGATAATGCACAAGGCGAGGCTGACTTAGCTGATCTCAATGCTCTAAGAAGCGCGGTTGAAATATATTCTTTACAGAACAGAAAACTTGAACAAATTGGAGAAGGCAAGTGGGTAGATGATTTTTTTGAAAAATATATAAATACTCAATTAGAAGATGCAGATAGGATTGTTAAAAATACACTTGAATTAGAAGATTTTTCTGAAGCATATAAAACTGCTACTAGCTGGCAAGATGTAATTAATAATTTAACACCGAAAATGGAAGATGAAATGTCGAAAAATTTATATATAGGACTTACGTAGTGTCTATTGCGTCTATTATAGGTTTAATAGTTATCTTTGTTCTAATGGTTTGTGATAAAAGCTATAAAACATCCATTTACCTTTTGTTCCTTTTTTATTTATTTAAAGTACCATTTTTATCTGTGCGGTAAATACCTATCGAAAATGTATTGAATTTTTTGGGGTGGTGAATTACTATGGCTCAATTAAATTCTGAAGCGGGTTATACTCTACTAGAAGTCTTAGGATCAGTGGTTATTTTAGGGTTAATTGTTACGCCTCTACTAGGGATTTTAGGACAAGGGTTGATTCGTGTGAATGAAGGAGAGGATTACACTAAAGCTGTACAATTAGCACAAGGTAAGATGGAATATTTGATGATAAACTCTTCTGAAGAACTTATTTCATATGATTCAATAAAATACGAGGAAGATATATTTGAAGTAACCATTTCTGTAGAACACTATTCAGAAAACCTACTGTTAGTAGGTTTGATTGTTAACTGGAATGAAATGGAGCGGGATTATCTTTATCAACTGAAAGCTTATAGGTTTATTGTATGAGAAAGTCTTATAATCATCTAAAAAATGAAAAGGGGTATACTTTAGTTGAGCTATTAGCTACAACCATATTAATTGGAATTGTTACAATAAGTATTCTTTCAATATTTAGCCAGGGAATTAAAAGTTGGTATATTGCAACAGATAGTGTCGAAATTCAACAAAACTCAAGATATGTTATGAATCAAATGGTAGAGACTATACGAGAACTTGATAAAGATAAATTGGAAATTAGTTCTGATAATTATTTGTTGTTAGAGGGTAGAAATATTTTTTATCTATGTGGAACTGATATTAAGAATGAATTCAATTTACCAGTTGCATCTAATATTTGTGATCTTCAGTTTACAAAAAAACAGATGAGAAATGGAAGATTAGTAAAAGTTGAGAACACTTCTAGTCACTGGGATCTTTTATCAATTACATTAAGTGTAAAAAATTACGGTAAAGTTCAAACATATAATACTAATGTTTTACCTAGAAACTGATGAAATGAGGAAAATTTATTGTTTAATAAATTAAGAAATAATCAATGTGGGTCTGTACTTATTATGAGTCTCGTGATTTTAATGATTTTATCACTGTTGGGTAAATTTTTATTAGATATAGTTTTTGTTAATTCTCAAATAGCAAAAGGGTACGGCGATGGAGTTAAAGCTTATTACAATGCTAGTTCAGGAATACAATACGCAAAAAAACATTTACAAGATGAATGGGATAAAATTAATAAAATGTCCATAGAGCATGATATTAATACAGACGGACATAGTTTTACAGTAGATATAGAAACAGTAAACAGAAACTCTAAAAATATTAAGTCTACCGGAATGTTTGAGAATGCAAATAGAACTTTAATAAGTAATATAGAACGAACGTTTTTTATTAATTTTGAATTATTAGAAGAAATGATGGAATATGCTATTTTGGCAAAAAATATATACTTTGATCATACTAATTATTCAATATCGGGGAAGGTTCTTTATCAGAGAAACTTTAAAAATGAAAGTGATATAAAAGAACCTGTGATCTACTATGAGCCTGAATTTCTAGATTCGATTGAACTCCGTACCTTAGATTCTTTAGATATAAAGCAATATGATGGCGAAAATGAAAGCATCGAGCTAAACTATGGTGATTTATACTTAGATTATATACCACATGATCCGTATTTTTTAATTGTATTAGAAGACAGTAATGAAAATGGAAATATAACAATACAAGAAGGTGTTCTAGAGAAATACCAGGATAATACCTTAGTTATATTAGCAGCTGGGAAAATATTTGTGGAAGAGAATAACTTACAAAGTATTAACTCGGAAGGGTATACATTATTATATTCTGAAGAGCGCGGTACAGGGATTAAATTGTTAGGAGATAATATAGCAATTAATGGTAGTCTTATAGCACCTAAAGGCGATATTGTTGGAAAGAACATTTCTAGGTTAAGGATTAATAATCTAAATTTAAATTATTCTCCATTATATAAATTAGAAACAACTGATTTTAAATATCATATTAGGAGGAACTAATTAAATGATTAATAAGGTAATGACTAAGAAATCTCCACTAGGAATTGATTTGGGTCCAGGAACTATCAGGATAGTTGAGTTAGTTAAAAAAGGAACTGAACTTAAATTTAATAACATAGCAGTCTATAATCACTCTATTAGTATAGATGAATCCATTAAAGATTTGGGGGAATCTATTAAGAAGTGTTTAAAACGTAGTGGTTTTAAGAATAGAGATGCTTGTCTAGCTCTCAGAGAACGTGATGTTATAATAAAAACCCTTAACTTTCCGGTAATGTCAAATAAAGAACTAAGTAGTGTAATTGAGTATGAAGCTGACAAACATTTAATGTTTCCAAAAGAAATGTTTGTAACTGACTGGTCTATTATTAAAAGACAAAAGAACAATATGAAGGTTTTATTTTTAGCTTCAAATAGAAATATCATTGATAAATATGTAAAAGTAGCTGAATTTGCAAACTTACGCCTTAAAGCATTAGATGTAGAAGTATTTTCTTTATTAAGATACATAAGCCTTAGTTTTGAAAAAGAAAATGCAGCTAAACCTTTAAATTTAATTTTAGATTTAGGCTTAATATCAACAACTATATTAATTGCCAAAGGAAGTCAATATATTTTTTCTAGAAACATATCTTTTGGAACTGAAAAGTTAGTAAGACAAAATCTTCAAAAGGCAGTAACTGATAATGTAATGGAGGAACAAATAGTAAATAATTTAATTATAGAAATTGAACGTTCTATTGAATATTTAAATATAGAGGGGATTATTAAAGGCTTTCCTATTCAATTACTTGTAACAGGTAGAGGCTGGGAACAAAAAGACCTTCTAGATATAGTAACAAAGTATTTAGGTCTTAGCCCAATATTAATTGATCCCTTTCAAGAATTGAGCACTCAAAATATTAATAGTTCTTTTATACAAGAAGGGATGACTATGAGCATAGCTACAAGTCTAGCACTAAGGAATTGGGTATCTTGAAATTAAATTATGATTTACGACCACCGGAATTAATTGAAAAAGAAAAGGAGATGCGTAATAGAAGAATAATTGTATTATTCATTATTTTTTACTTATCTGTTTTAGTTATTTGGTATGGAGTGGCAATGAGACATAATAATGATCTTAAATCATCAGTAAAACAACTAGAAAACTACGAAATGAAGTTACAAGAGGATTTAATAGTATATGGTGATAAAAAAGAACTAAAAAAAACCGTGGAAAGTAAATTAAGTAATTTAGAAGATATTTTACAAGAAGAAATAAACTGGACAAATTATTTAGAACAAATAAATCTAAATATTTCTCGAGACGTTACTTTAGAGGAATATATTGCAAAAGATAATAGGGTACAGCTAGTAGGATTTGGAGACAGTGTTTTTGGAGTCTTGAACTTTAAACAAAACTTAAGAAAAAGAACTGACTATTACGATGTAGAGATTTTAACTATAAATGAACAAGTTGGTATATACTATTTCGAAATTATTGCAAAAATACCTACAAAAGTAGGAGATGATACTGAATGATTGAGAAATTCGTTCAAAAATTGACGAAAAGAGAAAGAGTCATCATATTATTGACATTTTTAGTTATTTTATTTGCAATATTCTGGCATATTTTATTTCAACCGTTACAACAAGAAATTCAAGAGAAAAAATCTGAAATAGAAAAATATAATAATGATATAAAAGTCCTTAAAATTAATAAAAAAGACCTACAAAACTTTGATCAGGATCAAAATATAGAAATACTTTCTAACTTAATACCAGGGAAAAAAGAATTAGAATATACTATAGATCAGATTTTTTCCATACTTGAACAATACAATTTAAAATTGGATTTCTTTGAATTTGAAACTAATGAAATGGATGATTGTATCTCTTCTGTTGATATAAAGGGGCATGTCGAAGGAGAGTATAGAGACATATATAATGTGCTAGAAGAAATACAAGGCTTTAAAAGGCATATCAATATCAGATCAATACATATTAGAAATTTAAATAATTTTAATAGCACAAATGTTGGTGAAATATTATCGGTTAATTTACACTTAGAAACCTATTTTGATGGCTATAATTTGTTACCGGAAAATAAATTAACATCAGAAGATGATATTGGAAAAATAAACCCGTTTACGGGTAGAAAGTAGGTTATTAAAATAAGCAAAGTTAATAACACAAGAGGATTTACTTTGATTGAAACCTTAGGTGTCATAATTTTAATAGCAATTATAATTTCTATTTTGTACCCTAATGTTGTAAAAACCATAGATATCTTTGTTCTTGACGGTGCACATAATAAGCTTTACCAAGATTTAAGACTTGTAAAAATGCAAGCACTGAAAACTGAACAATTATCAAGAATAAGTTTTCCTTATTTTGGACCTCAAAACTACTATGTTTTACATTTACCGAATAGAACTAAAATAAATTATTTACCAGATGGTATAAATTTTAGTACACTTAACACAGGGGGAAGTGACTTTTACAATCCTGAGGTTGTTTTCGCTCCGGATGGAGTGCCTTGGGGCGGGGCTACTATTGGTATTTCTAATAAACAAGGTGATACAAAATATGTTGTCATAGCTGCAGTCTCTGGTCGTATTAGAAAAAGTGAAGTTTTACCTGGTTTTTAAAAGTTTCAAGGAGGGACGGAAATGAGTAATTTAAATTTAAAGAATTATATGGAAGATGTTGTTTTAAAAAAGTTAAATTCTTTATTAGCTGAGCGTTCTAGCATTTGTAATTGTGATCATTGTAAAAAAGATATAATGGCTATTGCTTTAAATAACCTACCACCACGTTATATCGTTACTGAAAAAGGAGAAATTTACTCTAAAATAGATTCCCTGATGGTACAATTTTCAACCGATGTTACAGCTGAAATAGTTAAAGCTATAGAGAAAGTTAATAAAAGCCCGAGACATTAGTGAAGATAGGATGATTAGATTGACATTAATATCATTAGATAAAAATATTGCTTTAATAGGTTTTATGGGTGTTGGTAAATCAACGATAGGTTGTTCATTGGCTAAATCGTTAGGTATAGGTTTTAAAGATACAGATAAACAGATTGAAAAAGAAACGAATATGGATATAGCTAATATATTTAAAATGAAAGGTGAACAATGGTTTAGAGATATAGAAAGTATAGTTCTTACTAACTTAATTTCTGATGGCCCATATATTATTGCTACAGGTGGTGGTATTGTCGAGCGTTCTATAAACCGTCAAATATTAAAAAATCAAACAATTACAGTTTCATTACTAGCAACGGCAGAAACTATTTGCCAAAGAGTGATATTAGATAATAATCGTCCTTTATTGAATACAGAAAACAAGTTACAGGAAATTGAGCGTCTTTTAAATTTGAGATTAAAATATTATTACGAATCTGATATATTAGTTTGGACTGATACTTTAACACGTAATCAAGTTAAAGATAAAATTATTGATGAATTGAAATACTTAAAATAACTGATTATCAATTGTTATTTAAATTCTCATATGATATAATAACCCTAAAATATTGTAGGGTATAGGGGTGAAAGCGTGATTGTTAATAATGTGTCTGAGTTAATAGGTGATACTCCAATGATTAAATTAACTAAAATTGATGATTTAAAAAGTGTTAATGTATATGGGAAGTTAGAATCTTTTAATCCCGGTGGTAGTGTAAAAGATCGAATTTCATTAAGTATGTTACAAGCTGCAGAAGAAGTTGGGGATATTGATAAAGATACAGTTATTATAGAACCAACAAGTGGTAATACTGGTATTGGACTTGCGATGCTAGCAGCTTCAAAAGGATATAGGTTAATTTTAGTTATGCCTGATTCGATGAGTCTTGAAAGAAGAAACCTACTTAAAGGTTTCGGAGCAGAGCTTGTTCTTACTCCAGGTAATAAAGGAATGAAAGGTGCTGTTGAAAAAGCTGAAGAACTTGTAAAAGAGTATTCTAACTTTTTTATGCCTCAACAATTTAATAATTCTGCTAATCCTGACATCCATAAAAAAACAACAGCTCAAGAAATTATTAATGACCTTTATAATAAAAGGTTGGATTATTTTATTTCAGGTGTTGGTACTGGTGGAACTATTACAGGTACAAGTGAAATTTTAAGAAAACACTTTACAAATATGAAAACCATTGCTGTAGAACCTCTTAATTCTGCTGTATTATCAGGAGATAAACCATTACCTCATAAAATACAGGGGATAGGTGCAGGTTTTATTCCAAATACGTTAAACCTTAAACAAGTGGATGAAATATTTAAAGTAGAAGATAAAGATGCTATTGAATCTTCGAAAGAATTGATGCAACATGAAGGGATAATGACAGGTATTTCTTCTGGAGCTGTTTTATGGACGGCTAAAAAAATAGCAAAAGATAATCCTGGAACTACAATGGTTATAATTCTTCCAGATACAGGTGAAAGGTATCTCTCAACTTCTCTGTTTCAAGATAATTAAAAGTAATTGTTAAATAACAAAGTATGATTTTGAAGCATGCTTTGTTATTTTTTTATAATAAGCCTTTTTCAAAATTTAATTCTTAATGTAGAAAAATTAGGTTTGGAGTTACTAGAATTTACTTTTCATACAGATATTAACGTTCTAAACGTTAAATAGACCTTTAAGTTTTTTTGATACCACTCTTTTTCAGCTCTAATTATTCTTAGGTAGTCACTATCAAGGTTCTCTTGTTTGACTTTTTGCTTTTTAGCTGCTAAAGCGGAAGCTAGTAAGACAATCGTATATAATAGAGTTGAATTTTAACCTTTTTATTCTCCGACATGGAGTTGGTTTACCTGTATCAGATACCAAAATAACCTGAATATGGAATATGAAAGTTTAGAAGAACTAAAAGCCATATGTGTTGGGCCTTAAAATCATTAAAACGGATTATAATAACAAATATTATATAATTTGGAGGAATTTCTAGTATCTCATCGAATTAATTTAGTAGTGTTTGAAATAGAATCAAGGCTAAAAATGTTTGTTAGCTAAATAATAATAATTTTATGGGAAAAGAGATATTACAAAAACAGTTTATTACTAATAAACCAGGCAATGAGTTTACGGCTATAGTTAAGAGGATGATGGGAAAGAGGATATGTATTAAACTTACAAACAAGCAAGTAGCACTAGTCTGGAACGGGCAACTTCGAATGTATGCTTGTGTCCATATGACTGTGATGTGATCAAAAGGTATTAAAAAATGTAGAGCTTCCAATAGTAGCCCATTCTTAAAGTCTTTTCTTGTTAAAACACCAAGACAAGTTGTTAAAAATCATATGTTAATTAGTGTCACAGAAAAGAGGGCCAAAGTTGAAATCGACAGGTTGGCTAGAGAATGGAGGGTATTAAATAATGAAAAATGATAAAGCCTTTATATTTAAACTAGGAAGTGAAGGTCGAGTTGGTTTTTCTCCTCCTTATTGTGATGTCCCGGAGGAAAGTGAAAGTATTGATGATTTAATACCTAAAAAGCTCCAGAGGAAAAAAGATCCACTCTTACCTCAAGCATTAGAAAGGGAAGTTATGCGTGACTTTTTAGAACTAGCTACAAAAACTTCTAGTAGGGACACTGGTTTTTATTCATTAGTAACTTGTACTATGAAACATAACCCGATTGATGATCTAAAAAAAAAAGATAGAGTAAATAATGCCTCCCACACTACATCAGTAGGTAGATTAGATGAAGTAACGGCTGTTTTAGGAAATCAATACCAAGGTGGTTGTCTGGCATGAATTTAAAAATAGATCATCAGTTATTAAAAAAAGCCAAAAACATTAGACAGCAAAACTTTTCGCCTAGTATGACCTTTGTTTATCCTAAAGATACACAACAAGTAAGTGTTACTGGACCTAATTGCGAATTAGATTGTGCTCACTGTGGTGGCCACTATTTACGAAATATGAAACAGTTAGATGAAATTGATAATCCACCTAGCTGTTTGATTAGCGGAGGTTGTGATCACTTTGGTAAAGTACCCATTTTAAAGTATGAGAAAAAACTAGAAGAGCTTTCAAAAAATACTAGATTAAACATACATGCAGGTATAGTTAATAATGATGAGGCTAAAAAAATTGGACAATTGACTGATGTAGTATCATTTGATTTTGTAGGTTGTAATGAAACAATAAAAAATGTTTATGGAATTGATAATATTACAATTAATGATTATCTTAACGCTTATCGTAAATTAAGAAAATATGCTGATGTTGTTCCACATATATGCATAGGACTTAATGGTGGTCAAAAAAGTGGTGAATACAAAGCTATGAATTTAATAGAAAAAGAAGGTGCTTCAGCTCTTTCTTTTATCGTTTTTACACCAACGAAAAAAACCAGATTTTCCGATGCTTTACCACCTTCTTTAGAGTATGTTGTGGAAGTATTATTAACGGCTCGAATAAAGTTTCCGGATATTCCAATATATTTAGGGTGCATGCGACCTGGTGGACGCTATCGAAACGAGCTTGATTATTGGGCAATAGAAAGTGGAGTAAATAAAATAGTTATTCCTGCTCCTAAGGCGAGAAAACTAGCAGAAGAAAAGGGGTATAATGTCTTATTTGAAGAGGAGTGTTGTTCATTATGATAAGGATATCAGCAGGTAGTGCTTATGTGTGTGGACTCAATAAGCTTAAGACGGATGCAATGCCTACAACTGCATACTTGATGGACGGAGAAAATTGTTTAAATAATTGTTCTTTCTGTCCACAATCTAGATCTAGCCTATCGAAGTCTAATTTGCTTAGTCGAATTACTTGGCCTGAGTATAGTAAAGAGGATTTGAAGCATGGACTTGCGGAGGGTGAAAGAAATGGTCTAAAACGAGTCTGTCTTCAGTCTGTTAAAGAAGATTCGGGTCATGAAAAAACACAAACAGTTTTAAATGATATAACTCAAATGACAAATTTACCAATATGTGTATCAGCTAATATCGAAAGTGTAGAACAAGTTAAAGATTTAATTAATCAAGGAGCTGATAAAGTAGGGATAAGTCTTGATGTTTGTGACCCTAATAAATTTAATAGTATTAAGGGAGGTTTTTTTGAAGAACGTTTTAAATTAATTAAAGAGTGTGCCTTAAAATTCCCTGATAAGATTAGTACACATTTAATTGTGGGCTTAGGAGAGAGTGAGCAACAAGTTATTGAACTGTTATCAGAACTTATTTACTTGGGAGTTCATGTGGGATTATTTGCTTTTACTCCTATAAAGGGTACTAAACTTGAGAATGAGAGCCCCCCAGACATAAAAAAATATCGGATTATTCAGACTGTTCATTACCTATTAAGATATAATTACATTACATATGATGACATTATATTTGATAATGAAAATAGAGTGATTAAGTTTGGTATCGAAAGTGAGAATATTAAGAATATATTAAAAGATGGAGAAGCATTTGAAACTACAGGATGTCCTGATTGTAATAGGCCTTATTACAATGAAAAACCAGGTGGAATTATTTATAATTATCCCCGGTCACTCACATCTGAAGAGGCACAGAATGCGGTTAAGTTAGTTTTATCTAGAATAGAAACTTAAGACAGGGGGAGATTCTATGGAAACATGGAGATTGATTATTGATGAAAAACCATCTAACGGTGCGACCAATATGGCTAGAGATGAAGCAATATTAAAGTCGGTATCAAAAGAAGAAGTTCCACCAACTATACGGTTCTATTTTTGGGATCCCCCGTGTGTTTCCATGGGGTATTTTCAAAAAGCAGAACGTCAAATAGACTTTGAAGTTTCTAAAAAATTGGGTTTTGATTATGTAAGACGCCCAACAGGTGGTAGAGCAATTCTTCATAAAGATGAACTAACTTATAGTGTTATTGTCAATGAACAGAATCCTAAAATCCCAGACGAAGTTATAAAGGCATATAAAGTTTTATCGAGAGGCTTAATGTATGGATTAGATGAAATGGGTATTAGAGCTGAGATGAATGAGCTGAAAAATGGGAGTGGTAAAAAACAAGGATCGGCTGCTTGTTTTGATGCACCTTCTTGGTATGAATTATTAGTAGAGGATAAAAAGGTTATTGGTAGTGCCCAAGTAAGGAAATATGGTGCTTTACTTCAACATGGATCTATACCTATTAAAATAAATATAGAAGAATTAATATCTGTGTTAAACTTTCCATCAGAAAAGGTGCGTGAACGAACTAAAAAGACCTTAAAAAACAGAGCAGCTGGATTAGCCGATGTAGCTAAAACAAAAAATATTGACATAACACAAGACAATTTGATTAAGGTCTTTAAAAAAGGCTTTGAATCAGCTTTGGATATCAAACTAGAACAGGGAACTTTAACTGAAGGTGAAAAACTATTTGTTTCTGAGCTTGAGAAAACAAAATATCTTAAAGATAAGTGGAATCTCAAGAGATAAAGAAATAGTTAGAAGATGTTCATAGTTATCTTAAAAAGTGGAGTAAAAATATTAACAAAAACAAAGGTGACAGAGATAAGTCGTAGCGAAGATTAATTGATTAAGTGATTTTATCAATTGGAGAAGGTCAAATTTACATGAGATAGATACTAAAAACCTAGGACTAATGTTGATAAATATGGTTAAGAAAAAACAGAAATAAATATACCAGTAATATATGCTATCGGAGATGTTTCTAATAAGGACTATGTTAGCTATGTAGCTAGTAATTAAGGGAATTGTAAGTGGAAATGTTTAGATACTTATGAAGTTTACGAAGATAAAGCAATTCATAGTTGTATTTTTACATTATCTGAAATATCTACAGTAGGCATGAGTGAGGATGTTTGCAAAGAACATGGAATTGCTGTAGAGTTTGGTAAATTATCTTTTAGAGGAAATGAAAAGCAAACGATACTTGGAAAAATCGATGGGATAGTAAAATTTGTAACAGAAAAAGACACTAAAAAAAGTTCGTGATATTCATTTTTTAGGTCCCTATGTGTTTGAGTTTGATACAGGAAGACACTTTAGCTATCAAAAAATAAGCACGCTTCGACGAGCTTATTGAGATGGCTCACTCTTACCCGACGTTAAGTGAAACAGCTTGGAAGGCTGCTCTTGATGTAGATAACCTTACTATACATTAGGTAAAGCAAAAAAGGAAAAAATAGGGTGAAGTAAAAACAAAAATGCGCCAAAAGCGCATTTTTGTTTTTCAGCAGGAAAACAATGAGATGTAAAGAAATAGTATACATGTTAAGATGTATAAACTAGAATGGGGGTCTGACCTTGAAAATTTTAGTTCTTCATGGCCCTAATCTAAATTTATTGGGGGAACGTGAAACTGAAGTTTATGGTAAGGTGAATTTAGATGAAATAAATAATAGACTAAAGAGATTAGGGTCAAAATATCAAATAACGATAGTAACTTTGCAATCTAACTGTGAGGGTGAACTAATTAATTTTTTACATAAAGCAAATGATGAAGCTTCAGGAGTGATATTTAATCCAGCTGCTTATACTCATTATAGTATAGCACTAAGAGATGCCATAGCAGCGCTAACCATTCCAGTAGTAGAAGTACATATCTCTAATATATATTCTAGAGAAAGTTTTCGGGCAAAGTCGGTGATTGCTCCGGTTACTATAGGTCAGATATCAGGATTTGGTTTGGAAAGTTATTCACTTGGTTTAAAAGCTTTATTAAATCATCTTGACTTTTTAAGAGAGGAGTAGATAATATGAATAACAGATTAAAGAAGTTGAATGACATTATGAAAGAAAAAGGGATTTCTTCTTTACTTGTAACAAAACCTGAGAATCGTCGTTATTTAACTGGGTTTACAGGAACAAGTGGTTATTTGTTGATCACCCCACAAAAGAATATTTTTTTAACTGATTTTCGATATGTAGAACAAGCAAATGAAGAAATCTATGAAGGGATTGAAGTTGTAAAACATGAATTTCCTATGACTAAAACATTAAATGAAATTCTAGGTGATTTAAATGTATCAACTCTATATTTTGAAAAAAATTATATTACATATGAAACTTATGAAGAATATCAGCAAAAATTGAGTAATACAACTTTGCAACCTAGTGTTGATTTAGTATCTGAAATCAGGAAAATTAAAGATGAGGATGAAATTGATACATTAAAAGAAGCTATTAAAATTTCTGATGAAGCTTTTTTACATATAGTTAATTTTATCGAAGAAGGTGTTACAGAGCGAGAGCTATCTTTAGAAATGGAACATTTCATGAAGGAAAAAGGTGCCGAAAAGGTTTCTTTTGATATAATAGTAGCAAGTGGAGAAAGATCAGCTTTACCTCATGGTGTTGCATCAGAAAAAAAGATTAAGAATGGTGATTTTGTAAAAATGGATTTAGGTGCTTGTTACAAGGGATATTGTTCAGATATAACTCGTACAGTTGTTTTAGGTGAGGCTACTGAGGAACAAAGAAAGATTTATGAAATGGTACTACAAGCACAAATGAATGCTATTAGATCCATTAAAGCTGGTATGACAGGCAAAGAAGCTGATGAAACAGCTAGATGTATAATCCATAAAGAAGGCTATGGTGATAAATTTGGCCATGGTTTAGGACATGGTGTAGGACTAGAAGTGCATGAATCTCCTCGCTTGTCTCCAAATCATGAAGAGACATTGAAACCTGGTATGACAGTAACTGTAGAACCAGGTGTATACTTACCTGGTTGGGGTGGTGTAAGAATAGAAGATATAATAGTAGTTAAAGAAAATGGTTGTGAAGTGTTAACTCAAGCAACTAAAGATTTACTAGAGATTTAGTTGAACTAATAGTTAATTAAAGGAGGATTATATTATGATTAGTAGTAATGATTTCAAAAATGGAATGACGATTGAATTAGATGGGGAAGTTTATACGATTGTTGATTTCTTACATGTAAAGCCTGGTAAAGGGGCAGCTTTTGTTAGAACAAAATTGCGACATTATAAGACTGGCTCCATTTCAGAAAAAACATTCCGAGCTGGTGAGAAAGTACAGAGAGCACATATTGAAAAATCTGAAATGCAATATTTATATTCAGCAGATGACATGTTTTATTTTATGGATACAACATCATTTGAACAGTATACTATTAATAAAGAGCAATTAGGTGATAAAGTTAAATACTTAAAAGAAAATATGGTTATTTCAATTCTATTTTATGGAAAAGAAATTATAGGAATAGAGCTTCCAGTATTTGTTGAATTACAAGTTTCTGAAACAGAACCAGGCGTGAAAGGAGACACTGCGTCTGGTGGCTCAAAACCAGCCCAATTAGAAACTGGGTTAAGTGTTAATGTACCGTTTTTCATAAATAATGGAGATATAATTAAAGTAGATACTAGAACTGGTGAATATATTGAGCGGGTTAAAGGGGAATAATATAATGAGACTACATTAAACAAGGAGGTTATATATGAGGGCCCGCGTTTCATATCTAAGAGGATTAGTTGAGGGTTTGAATGTCTCAGATAACAGTAAAGAAGGTCAAGTTATTAAAGAAATTGTTAATGTATTAGAAGATTTTGCGCAAGGTTTTGAAGAACTAGATATTGACTTAGGTGATCTAGAACAACATGTAGATGCTATGGACCTAGATTTAGAAGCACTTGAGACTGACTATTATGATGAAGAATATCTAATTGAAGAAGAACAAGGAAGATATCATGAAACTATTTGCCCAACTTGTAATGAAGCAGTAGTTTTAGGTGATAATCTTTTTAATCAGGAAGGTTCTACAGAATTATATTGTCCAACATGTAATGATGTACTGTATGTCACTGAGGAAACTAGTCCTGAACTAGAATATGAGTTTGAACATCCATCTTCTTTTGTAGAATCCGAATATGTATAACCACTATCCTCCCGGATTTTTATCCGGGAGTTTTTTTATGCATAAACGTAGGACTAGCCAAATAAATATTTACAAAAGGAGGGTAGCCGTTTATGAAAGAAATCGAAAAAATTTTACGTAATTTTTTTCCTAATAATATAAATAAGATAATAATAGAATGTCTTAAAAAAAATAAAAACTCAAAAGATAAAATTGAAGAAATTAGGGTTAGAATCAATAAACCAATTATATTAAAACTAACATCAGATGACATAGTAACAGATTACAAAGTTAGAAAGAGTGATCTAGAGAAAATCATAGCATTGATAAGTGAAAACTCAGTATATTCATATCAAAATGAACTATCAAGAGGGTTTATAACTGTAGCTGGTGGGCATCGAGTTGGTTTAGTTGGGAAAACAAATATAAGAGATAATCATGTTAGAACTATTAAGGATATTTCGAGTATCAATTTTAGAATATCACGTGAAGTCATAGGTGCTTCTCAAAGTCTTGCTTGTAAAATTTACAATAACCATCAAAAAAGTATATATAATACTTTAATAGTTGGCTCACCTGGATGTGGTAAAACAACTCTATTACGAGATTTAACTAGAATTTATAGTGAGGGATCTTCAGAAATAAGACCACATAATATTAGCCTTGTAGATGAGCGTTCAGAAATAGCTGGGACTGTTAAAGGTGTACCTCAAAAGGAGGTGGGGTTAAGAACAGATGTGTTAGATGGATGTCCTAAAGCTAAAGGAATAACTATGGTGTTAAGATCAATGTCCCCTGATCTCATCGTAACTGACGAAATTGGAAGTCAAGAAGATGTAAAAGCTGTAGGGGAAGCCTTGAATGCAGGAGTTAAACTGTTATTATCAGCTCATTCTGACTCATATAATTCTCTTATGAATCGTCCTGGATTTTCGGAATTACTAGATAGCGGTGGAATTGAAAGAGTAGTATTTTTAACTAATAATAGGGGTCCTGGTACTGTTGAATCTATTGTAAAAAACAATCATGAGAAAAACAAGAAACAACTAAAAATTAACAATTTAAAAAATGAAAAATTCTTGAGAAAACAGGGGGGATGATAGTGCTAAGAATAATTGGAGCAGCCTTGATTTTATTCACTTCTATGGCACTAGGAAATAAAATTGCTAGTAATTATAGACTACGCCCTAAAATACTTCAAGAAATTGAAACTATTTTAGAAATGGCAGCCTCAGAAATAAATTATGTAGCAACACCTTTACCTGTACTTTTATCGAAACTTGGTAGAAGATTTCCTAAAAGTGCTGGGAAAATTTTTTCTAATTTAAACTATTACTTAGCACAAGAAGGGTGCCCTCCAGATGAAGCAATTGTAGCAGCTCGTGATAAGTTAGAATCTGATTTACCATTGTTAGAAGAAGATTGGGAAATAATTGAAAACTTTACAATAAATTTAGGAAAAAGTGATACTGATGAACAGTTAAGACATATAGAACTATGTTTATCTCATATAAGAGTAAATCAAAAATTAGCCCTTGAAGATCGTAAAAAAAGTGAAAAAATGTGGCGGTATCTAGGAGTGCTAACGGGGCTTTTACTTGTGATTTTAATATGGTAACTAAAGGAGGAATTTAGATGTATGAACTGGATATTGATTTACTATTTAGAATAGCAGGTGTGGGAATGATTCTAGCTATATTAAATCCAGTCCTAACAGCACTAGATAGAAAAGATGTGACAACGTATGTAAATTTAGCTGGAATAATTATTGTATTATTTATGGTAATTCATCTTCTAGCTGATCTCTTTGAGACAGTTAGGCAGGTATTTGGAGTGTATTAATTATGGATATTATTCAAATAGTTGGATTTGGTTTTATAGCAACTGTTTTGATTGTTGTAGTTAGACAGTATAAAAAAGAGTTAGCAGTTTTGCTATCAATGGCAGCGGGAATAATGATTTTTTTGTATTTATTAAGTCCACTAAAGTCTGTTCTAGACATTTTAGAAGAACTCACTTTACAAGCTGACTTAGATTTTGCTTATTTTGATACTCTTCTTAAAATTGTTGGGATAGCCTATATTACAGAGTTTGGTGCTCAAGTTTGTAAAGATGCAGATGAAGGAGCTATGGCCAAAAAAATCGAGTTGGGTGGAAAAATCGCAATAATGCTTATGGCTGTTCCGTTAGTGGTTATGATTTTAGAAACAGTGTTAACTTTACTTCCTTAGGAAGGATGAAGTTTATGAAAAAATTAGTTGTAATTTTATTATTACTAATCTATTTAATAATCCCATCTACTGTTTATGGTGAAGAAATAACAGATGAAAAGCTAGACGAAGACTTAAATGAAATATTAGATCAACCGGAAATAAAAGAAATGGAAAAACAGTGGAATCAGTTAAATCAAGAAATGGATGCTTACATTCCTGACCTGACCTTCAGGGATCTTTTTTATTTAATCCGAGGCGATGATGGTGACATTAGTCTAGCTCAACTTTTTAGTGGGCTATTAAGATTTTTTCTACATGAAGTAGTTGTTAATTTTCAACTTCTAGGTAAAGTTATACTACTTACCGTAGTAGCAGTTTTACTAACGACATTGCAAAATGCATTTGCTAATGAAAATGTTGCTAAATTAGCCCATACAGTTATTTACATGTCTATAGTTGTTATTGCATTACAAAGTTTTTATTTAGCAATTCAAATTGGTCGAGAAACCGTAGATAACATGGTAGATATAATTTTAGCTTTAATCCCCTTATTGTTAACTCTTATGGCTTCTATGGGAGCTGTGACATCTGTTGCAATCTTTCACCCGATAACTATATTTTTAATTAATACTTTCAGTACTTTAATTAGCAATGTTATTTTACCTTTACTCCTATTTTCTGCGGTATTAAATGTGATAAGTCATATCAATCCTAAATTTAAAGTATCTTCATTAGCTGACCTGTTTCAAAATGTTAGTATTACAGCTATCGGTTTTTTTCTTACAATTTTTATAGGCATTATGGGGTTACAAGGAGTAGGTGGTGCTGTCGCTGATGGTATATCTATTAGAGCAGCTAAATTTTTAACAGGTTCGTTTATACCAGTTATCGGGAAAGCTTTATCTGATGCAGTTGAAACGGTCATGGGAGCATCTTTAGTTTTAACAAACAGTGTAACCATGGCAGGGGCAGTTATTTTATTTTTCATAACAATTTTTCCTGCTCTAAAAATTCTTGCACTAGTTTTTATATATAAATTAGCTGCTTCGTTAATGGAACCTTTAGGAGAAACTACAATTCCTGATAGTTTAAATACCATGTCTAAAAGTTTAACACTAGTTTTTGCCGGAGTAGCTACAGTTTCGGTTATGTTTTTTATAGCTATGGCAACAATTATTGGTGCTACTAATATATCAATGATGATCAGGGGTTAGAAAAAGGGGGGATATAATTGTTAGATCATCTAAATGAATTAGTAACTTCAATAGTTATAGTAATTATATTGGCTTCTTTTTTAGAATTACTACTTCCACCTGGGAATTTGCAAAGGTACGTAAGATTAGTAATAGGACTTATGATAGTTTTAATAATTTTAAATCCGATAGTCAAAATATTAGAAAATGGAGATATGATTGAACCTGATATTTTTGAAGAACCAGAAGCTGATATAGATCAAGTGGATGATTTATTAGAAAGAGGAGAGGATATGCAACAAAATAGAATTGATAAAATTGATGCTCGCTACAAAGACGAAATCAAAGGACAAGTAAAAGAAAGGTCACAATATCATTTTGATAGTATTGAAGTTGCTAATGTTGAAATAGAATATCAAGATGACAGTTCTCTTGAAAACTACGGAGAAATAAAAAGTTTAACAGTTTTTTTAGATAAAAAAGATAAAGAGTTAGATGAGCAAAATAAAGAAGAACTAGTAGAACCAGTTGAAGAAATAAAAATTAGCTTAGAGAATGATAATACTAGTGATTTAATTGAAAAAAAGAATAATAAATCAGAAAATAAATTGAATGTTTCAGACGAAAAACTAGATAATTTTGAAAAGGATATAAGTGATGTTTTTCAAATAACTGAAGACCATGTTTTGGTAAAAGTAATGAAATAATCTGTTATTGCATAGAATGTACTAGCTAGGCCAAAAGTATTAAGAAGAATCAAGGGAGGGGAGATTATGAATCAATCAACTAAAGACTTTTTTAAAAAAATACCTCCACACTTAATAGTGCTAGGTATATTGGGACTGATATTTTTATTACTCGGTAATCCACTAGAAAGTGATGAAGATGATCCTAATACTGAAATTAATCCAATACCTAATGAAGAAGAGAATTTTGATATTGAAAGATCAACTGAAGAAAGCCAGTATAAGCGACAACTGGAAAAAGATTTAGAAACTATTTTGTCTCAAGTTATAGGAGCTGGTGATGTTAATGCTATGATAACTTTAGAAGGAAGCAAAAAACTAGATATTGCTAAAAATAAAGATGAAGAAAAAGTTACAACTGTAGAAAGTGATGGAACAGATGGTAAAAGAGAAATTACAGAGGAATTTTCTAATCATGAAGTATTAACAATTAGAGGGCAGGGTGATGAGCCCTTAGTATTACGAGAGAAAAAGCCCGCAATTAATGGCGTTTTGGTAGTTTCGGAGGGTGCAAATGATGTAAAGGTAAAGAAAAATTTGTTAACAGCTGTTAATACTTTGTTTGATGTTGCAGAGCATAATATCGTAATACTACCAAAAAATAATTAGGAGGTTTTAATATGAAAATAATTTACCTAAAAAGGCGATGGGTAATTTTTATTTCAGGTTTTTTTATAGCTTTAACCTTTTGGATAATTAATGTTGATAGAGAAGTTGAGCAAGTTGAAATTTTACAAGGAGAGTCTGTAGATGTTATTGAACAAGAAGGTGATGCGGAAATAGATATTGAAGAAGGGTCTAATAACATACTTAAAGAAGATGACACCGAATCTGATATTATAGAAAATGAAACCGAAGAAGATGTAACTTCTGCAGACCTTATTCCACCAGATGAAGTAGAAGAGTGGGAAATGGAAGAGGACAAAGATTTTTTTGTTGCTTATAGACTAGAGAGAGATCGAGTAAGATCAAAAGAAATAGAACGATTGAATCAATTTATAGATAATCCAAACACTAGTGATGAAGCGAAAAGTGAAGCAGAAAGTGAACTTTTAGATTTGGTGAAAATCAGAGAAAAAGAATTGACTCTTGAAAACCTTATAAGAGCAAATGGTTTTGAAGATGCAATATTCTTTTTTAGAAATGGTTCAGCTAATGTAATAGTTAAAGTGGAAAACTTATCAGAAACAGAAATAAGACAGATTGCAGAAATAGTGTCAGAGAATGCTGGAGTATCAATTTCTAATGTTAAAGTGATTGAATATAATTAAGATAGGGAATACTATATTATACACTTTATAACTGTATTTAACTTATCAAAAAAAGGATTTTTTGGTTTAATAACGAATATAAATAATAAATACATTTGTAGTTTTGTAGGAGGTGTACTAAAAAATGGACCCAAATTCTCATACAATGGCAGAGAAAAATGAGCTCGGTCAAGTCCGTATAGCCAATAACGTTATTGGTATTATTTCTTACTTAGCGTTGAAAGAATTAGATGGAATTTATAATGTCAGTGGGGGGGTTTCTGAAGGAATAAGTGAAATGTTTGGTAAAAAAACTTCAAAAGGCATTAAAGTAGATCTAACAGAAGAAAATGTTTCTATTGATGTGAATTTAGATATACAGTATGGGGTTAAAATTCCTGAAATATCTAAGGCAGCTCAAGAAGTAGTAAAAGAGGCTGTAGAAAATATGACTGGTTTTTCTGTTAGCAATGTAAATGTATATATTCAACGAGTTCGCTTTGAAGATGTATAAAAAATAATCAATGATTCACCATAATAATGAAGGGTTTCTAAAAAAACAAAAGGTTATAACTTAAAGGAGGGATAATTAGTGCATGTTTTTGACAGAGTGATCTTTTTTATAACTAGTTTTCTATTACTAATTCTATCAGTTATCCTAGTATCTTTTGCTATACCTATCCATCCAATTATGGATGAAGTAAGGACAAGCATGGAATTTTATGCTGAATCTTTAGAATTAGGAATTGTGGGTTTAATTATTCTATTAATCGCGTTGAGATCAATTTGGGGAGCATCGAGGGTTGAAAAAAATGAAGAGGTTGTTAATCAGAACACAGAAATAGGTGAAGTTAAAATATCTCTAAAAACTATAGAAAGTATGGTTTTAAGAGTAGCAAAAAATGAAGTTAAAGGTATGAAAGAAGTTAAATCAAGAATAAAAGTATCTGAAAATGGTCTAATTATATACTTGAAAGGTAAAGTTCAAGCAGATGTAGAAATACCTCAAGTTTCTGAAGAACTTCAAAAGATAGCTAAAGATCATGTTGAATCTAAGGCAGGAGTAAATATAAGTGAGGTTAAGGTTTATATTGAAAATATAGCATCTGATGCTTCACGGCCTAAGTAACTGGGGGTGATAATTTGAATCGTGAATACATAATGTATCTATTAGAAAATTATTTGGGAAGAATTATAGGTGTGGTATTAGGTTTTCTAATTTCATTAATTTTTGTGATTTTTGGTTTTTTACAAGGTTTATTAGTATTGATTTTAATGGGGGTAGGCTTTTATTTTGGTTACTATTGGGATAAAGAAAAACAACTGCCTATCTCAATACATAGATTTTTACCGCCCAGAAGATAAGAAAAATTTTAAAGTAATATAGGGGGATAAAAGATGTCTAGACGTTTTGCTAGAGAAACAGCAATGAAAATAATTTTTCAAATGGCATTTAATAATGATGAGTTGAATTATGAAGGTGCACAACAATATAAAGAAAGTGGTGAAGAACAGTTAGATGTAAATAATTATCAATATTTAGAAGATGTCACTTCTAAAGCAAGTACAGAACTACCAATTATAGATAGTCATATAGATAAGATGTCAGAAAACTGGAAAATAGAGCGTCTTAGTCGTGTAGATCTAAGTATTATGAGACTTGCTATTTGTGAAATGATTTATTTTGATGACATACCTGTTCGAGTTTCTATCAATGAAGCGGTAGAACTGGCTAAGAAATTTAGTACAGACAAAGCATCAAGCTATATTAATGGAATCTTAGATAAAATTGCGGAACAACTGAAAAGGGATCGGTGATGATATGGGTTTAGTCCTTGGCATAGATACAAGCTGTTATACAACTTCTTTAGCCTTATTAGATACTAATCTTAATTTTATTAACTCTGTACAACTTCCCTTAGAAGTATCCTCAAATAAAGGGGGATTACGGCAATCAGAAGGTGTTTTTCAACATACAAAGAACTTACCTAAAGCCCTAGAAAAGTTGACTGATACTATGAAACTTGACTTAAAATATAATATAACAGCTATTTCTGTTAGTAGTAAGCCAAGACCACAAAAAGAATCTTACATGCCAGTGTTTTTAGTTGGTGATTCATATGCATCTTTTTTAAGGACTGCTTTTGAAGTCCCTATTTATCGAGTTAGTCATCAAGAAGGTCATATAGCTGCTTGTTTATATGACAATTTACAAAAAATAGATCTTAATGTTTTAGAAGAGTTTTATGTATTTCATGTATCTGGGGGTACAACAGAATTATTAGAATGTGTTCCCTCACAGAATTATAGTTCGTTTGATATTAAAATTATAGGTGGGACAAGGGATCTTGCGGCCGGTCAATTAATTGACAGGACGGCTAACAAACTAGGTCTTCCTTTCCCTGGTGGGCCACAATTAGAAAGTCTATCTAAATTCGTGGATGCTAAACAAGATGTTTCAGTCCCTATATCTATATCCGATACATGGGTAAATTTTTCAGGTCCAGAGACCCATATCAAGAAAATTATAAATGAAGGTAATTATAAACGAGAAATTATTGCAAGAAAAGTTGAAAAATGTGTAGCAGAATCTTTAGTTAGTATATTAAAAAATGCTTCTAAACACAAAAGAAAAAAGAAAATTTTATTCGTTGGGGGAGTAATGAGTAATAATTATATAAAAAAGTATATTAGTAGATGCTTTAGAGAATCTGAAATATCTTTTTTATTTACCACGCCTAATCTCTCAAAAGATAATGCAATAGGTGTATCTTTGTTAGGTCATAATCATTTGAAAACTCAAATGGCATAAGTTAATATATAGAGAATTTTATTATAGTATGTGTTAAGTAACCACGGAGAAGAAAGCTAAATATTTTAATTAATAGAACCTTTTACTAAAATGTTTAGTACCTTGTTTTCTATTTAAAGGCAAACTCATGTGATTCTTTTACTAGAATTACAATAACCATCATATTTGAAAGTGGTATAGGATTAAGGTTAATAGGGCAATGACCATTTTTCTATACAAGAAGCGGTAGTTTTCAGTACAATCAAAGTCCGGTATCGCTGTGAAGATATTGTATTTTTATTCATGAGGGGGAGTAGTAGAGTATTTTTGACTCTCTAAAGGTTCAATATCTCTAATAACACTGAACCCATCTGTTAATTCACCAGTAAAAGCGTAACAAAATGCCATTGTTGTAAGAAGCTTGGACTTGGACTCAGCTTTTAGAACGTTTAGGCATTTTACTAAGAGTTTTATCAATTGATTCATGGTCAGGCTTTATGGGAGTTTCCTTCTCAACCTTTCTTTTAGGATAATGGAAATATTCAGGGTTATTAAAAGAGGCCTCAAATCCAGTGATGTAAAAGAGGGAAGGGATGAATCAAAAGGGAAATATGGTTTAGTTAATTCAATTAGCTTATGTAATATTTCTTTATACCATCTTTTCTTAATTTGTGTTTAAATCTAGCAAAGCCTGAAGGGTTAGAAACGGAATCGATAAAGCAGTAAAAATTTAAGCGGTCTTGATAGTTCAGAAAGCTAACTAACACTGAACCGTTGGTATGGAGAAAAGCTTTTGAATTATTGAAGTAAAAAACATAGGAGAATAAGGCGCCGTCCTGTTTGGTTAATTTCAGAAAAATCTACGTAATCAGAAGTTTCTTGAGTTTCGAATGAGAATCTAACTTTTGAAACTCATTGGAGTAATCAAAGAAAGAAATTTTGTTTTTCACAGGATTACCTCCAAGAAATATTCCTAGATGAGTGTTTCGTTATAAAGTGGAGGGACTCCTGTTGAAATAGCCTGCAAAATCCTTTTATGGTAGACTTTTAAAGTTTTGCAGGAAGTAAATATTTTAATTCCAAAAGGGAGGTATTATAAAATGAGTGCACAAATCATTGATGGTAAGAAGGTTGCTAAGGGAATAAGGGGAGATTTGAAAGAAGAAGTTGCAAAATTAAAAACGGATGGTATAGCACCTCATTTAGCAGTTATATTAGTTGGAGATGATCCGGCTTCAAAAACTTATGTAAGTATGAAAGAAAAAACAGCAAATAAAATTGGGATGGAATCAACTGTAAAGCGACTTCCTTCTGATGTTTCTGAAGAGGAATTATTACAATTGATAAAAGAGTTAAATGAAAATGATTCTGTACATGGAATATTAGTACAATTACCGTTACCACATCATATTAATGAAAATAAAGTTATCAATTCTATAGACCCGGATAAAGATGTTGATAGTTTTCATCCCATCAATGTTGGAAATTTAGTAGCTGGTAAGAAAAAATTCACCCCTTGTACTCCGGCAGGTATTATGAAGTTATTAGAATCTATCAATTGTGAAATTAATGGAAAAAATGCAGTGATTGTTGGGCGTAGCAATATTGTTGGAAAACCAATATCATTATTATTACTTGAGCAAAACGCGACAGTATCTATTTGCCATTCTAGAACTAAAGATTTAAGTGCTATGACAAAAGAGGCTGATATTTTAATTGTAGCAGTAGGAAAACCTGAATTTGTAACAGGAAAAATGATTAAGCCTGGTGCAGTTGTAATTGACGTTGGAGTTAATAGAATAGAAGGAGAATTAATAGGAGATGTCGAGTTTGACTCTGCTAAAGAAGCAGCTAGCCATATTACGCCTGTGCCCGGTGGAGTTGGCCCTATGACGATTACGATGCTATTAAATAATACTATTGAAGCTGCAAAGGCATGGAAAAACAAGCAGTAACTGTAACACAGCTTACAGGTTACTTGAAGAATCTTTTATTAAAAGATAACAATTTAAAAAATGTCCTGGTGAGAGGTGAAATCTCAAATTTCAAACATCACTCATCAGGGCATATGTATTTTACTATTAAAGACCAGGGTGCTAGTTTACGGTGTATAATGTTTAGAAACCGGAATTGGGCCCTGGACTTTAAGCCTAGAGATGGAATTAAGGTAATCGTTTCAGGTTTTGTGGGCATATATGAAAAAGCCGGGCTATATCAACTTTATGTAGATAGTATGCAACGTGATGGAATGGGCTCTTTACATTTAGCTTTTGAAAAGTTAAAAAACGATTTAAAAGAGGAAGGTCTCTTTGATACTGAATATAAAAAACCAATACCTAAGTTTCCTAAAAAAGTAGTAGTTATTACTTCACCTACTGGTGCCGCTGTTAGAGATATGGTTGTAACGATTAGTAGAAGATATCCATTAACATCCATAACATTAATACCGGTACGTGTCCAAGGTGAATTGGCACAAACAGAAATTGCTTCTGGGATACAGTACGCGAATGCAATGATTGATGGAGACGTAATTCTTCTCGGCAGAGGAGGAGGTTCTTTAGAAGAAATTTGGCCATTTAATACAGAAGACGTGGCACGAGCTATTTTTAACTCTCAAACCCCAGTGGTGTCCTGTGTTGGACACGAAACAGACTTTACTATTTCTGATTTTGTATCAGATCTAAGAGCACCTACTCCAACAGCTGCTGCAGAATTAGTGGTTCCAGATCAAGAAGAACTTATGCGTTTATTAGAAGACTATAGACAAAGGTTAGAAAAAGGTCTACTTAATAGAGTTAATAATCTTAGACATAAATATCATGAATTAGTAAACAGACCAGTTATTAAAACACCAGAGATTTTCGTTTTAGAAAGAAAAAAAGAATTAGAATATTTGGATCAGAGGTTGTTACGAGAACAATATCATTTAATACAGGAGCAAAAAAATCAATTTAAAATTCTTGTTAAAAAACTTGATTCATTAAGTCCGTTAAAAGTACTAAAAAGAGGATATACTTTTTGTGAAACAGAAAAAGGCCAAGTAGTTACAAGTATTGAACATTTAGGAAAAGGTGATAATATTCAGTTACAGTTTAGTGATGGTAAAGCGGATTGTTGTGTAAAAGGAACAAAAAATCATAGCTACGATGATATTTATGAGTTTGTTGAGGGTGAAGGAGTGGATAGAGGTGACAAGTAAAAAAGAACAGATGAGTTTTGAAGATTCTTTAAAAGAATTAGAAAAAGTGGTAAAATCTTTAGAACAAGGAGATTTAACCTTAGAACAATCGCTAGAAAATTTTCAACGTGGTATTGAATTATCTCAAGTTTGTAGTAAAAAACTTCAAACTGCTGAAAAAAAGATTGAAAAATTGGCAAAGGATAAACAAACCGGTGAATTAACTTTAGAGCCTGTCGATTTTGAGGAGGAGAGTTAATATGAATTATGATAATTATTTAGAAGACAAAAGAATTTTAATTGAGCAATCTTTAGATGAATATCTACCTAATGCTGAAACTATTCCCAATCACATTCATAAATCTATGAGGCATAGTGTTTTTGCAGGTGGCAAGCGCCTTAGGCCTGTATTAACATTAATTACAGGAGAGTTCTTTGGAACAAAAGAAGACGAGTTACTTCCGTTTGCCTGTGCTATAGAAATGATTCATACCTATTCTTTAATACATGATGATTTACCAGCTTTAGATAATGATGATAAGAGAAGAGGTAAACCAACTAACCATGTGATATACGGAGAAGATATAGCTATTTTAGCAGGAGATGCTTTACTGAATTATTCATTTGAACTAATGTTAGAAAGCTCTTTAAATTATAAATATCCATATATTGGCTTAAAAGCGGCTAGAGAGATATCAAAAGCATCTGGCACCTCTGGAATGATTGGAGGACAAGTTGTTGATTTAGAAATGGAAAAAAATAGAAACGCTAATATTGAAAATGTTTCTTTTATACATGAAAATAAAACTGGTGCATTATTTAATGCCAGTGTGAGAGCTGGTGCTATAATAGGTGAAGCAAGTAGTAATGACTTGAATAATATAACTAATTACGCTCAAAAGTTAGGGTTAGCTTTTCAAGTTGTGGACGATATATTAGATATAAAAGGTGATGAACAAAAATTAGGAAAATCACTTGGAAAAGATGAAGAAAGTGATAAAGCTACATACCCCAAATTAATAGGTTTAAAAGAATCTGAACAATATGCACAAAAATTGTATAATGAAGCAATTAACTCTATATCTACCTATGGGGAAAAAGCCGAACCATTACGAAAAATAGCTAATAAATTAGTGAATCGAGAAAGTTAAAAGGATCTATCTACTCTAAGGGGTTGATATCGTTTGGAATTTTTGGTTAAACTAAAATCTAATGATTTTTTTGCAACAGCTGTCATATCTTGGTTTATTGCACAGCTCTTAAAAGTTTTGATATCGTTATTAAAAACTAAATCAATAGATTTTAAATTATTTGTAGCAAGTGGAGGTATGCCAAGCTCCCATTCTGCATTTGTAATGGGGTTAACAGGTGCCTTAGGTTTTAAAGTGGGGTGGGAGTCCCCTTTAACAGCTATGGCACTTGTTTTATCTTTAGTAGTTATGTATGATGCTGCTGGTGTACGTAGAGCTGCCGGTAAGCAAGCAGCTATATTAAATAGATTAATTTTTGATAGCAATAATGATAAGAAATTAACAGAAAAACGTCTGAAGGAGTTATTAGGCCATACTCCTATAGAAGTTATTTTTGGTGCAATTTTAGGTTTGGTTGTATCTTATCTAATAGTATAATTCTTTTTATTTTTATTAAAGCTGTGTTATAATATTTATGAACCTTAATAAGCAGATGGTGCAGTATCCTAGTTGGCAACCCTATTTTCGAAGGCGGGCCTAAAAATCCGCTAAAGGGCACATCGATGAAGTTCCTGGTGTCGGCTTTCGACGCCCAGTTGAGGGTCGGTGCTGGGAGTTAAGGTAGTAGGGAAATCTACAATGGCATGTAGATGCCCCCCTGCTTCCGTGGAGACCTAAATATGTGGTTTATTTGACACATGGGCAAATAAGCTACGGTTTAGGTAGAACCTGTATGCAGCGAAACTGTGTACAGTGTAGCCTGCCTTGAGTGGTATTGGTGGATAACTTAAATATGAGTGTTCTGCAAAGGGCCGGCCTCTGCTCGAATACTCTGTTTGAAACCAATACTGCAAAAGAGGCTAGAAAATGGGAAATGTCATTGAGGAAAACTCCTAGGCTGTTCCCATCTTATGGGAAGAAGTTCGGGGATTAAAGTGTGGTCTAAGTGGTAATCTAGCACTGTCTTTGGTAACAAGATAGAGAAAGAATTAAAGGGAAACCGCCGAGATGGCGACACTCGGTTTCTTTCTGGGAAAACCGGCTAGACCTTAAGCCACAGCGTTTACCCGAACTGCTACCATCTGCGCAAGGTTTTTTGAGGTAAGGTGAAAAACTTTGAAAAATAAAGAAAAAGAAAAGCAAAATGCGGTCTTACGTTGGACCGTAATTATTAGTATATGGACATTTTTTTTAGCAGTTATATTTAGTTTTCTAAGTCAATTTATTCTATCGCAAGTTACTTCAACTATAATAACTTTTTTGGTTTTGATAATAACTGTTTTAATAGGTATTTTTTTTGATTTGATTGGTGTCTCTGCTACTTCAGCTAGCGAAGCACCTATTAATGCTAAAGCCGCGAAAAAAGTTTATGGGGCAAAAAAAGCAAATAATTTAGTAAAAAATAGAGATCAAGTAGCTAATTTTTGTGCCGATGTTATAGGTGATATTGCTGGTATAGCTAGTGGTACTATAACTACTATATTAGTAATGAGACTTATTACACATCAAGAAATGCTAGGATCAACAGCTTTAAATATAGTATTAACAGCTTTTATATCTGCTTTTACTGTAGGAGGCAAATCAATAGGGAAATATTTAGCTGTAACAAAAGGAACATATATTATATACATAGTCGGAATTTTTTTGACTAAACTAGAAGAGTTTATAAGTATTCCAAAGAGATACATTTCTAGTCTGATGGATAAATAAAGCTTTAAAGGTTGAGGGGGTTTATATGTATAAACTTTTAGATCAAATTAATTCACCAGAAGATCTGCAGAGTTTAACTGCCGATGATTTATGTCGCTTGTCAGATGAAATTAGAGATTTCTTAATTAGTAATGTTTCTAAAACTGGAGGACATTTAGCCCCGAATCTGGGTGTAGTAGAGTTATCACTTGCTTTACATAGTGTTTTTTCTACGCCAAAAGATAAAATCGTTTGGGATGTTGGTCATCAATCATATATTCATAAAATTCTAACTGGTAGAAAAAAACAATTTAATGACTTACGTAAGTTCAAAGGCTTGTCTGGATTTCCTAAGCCAGAAGAAAGTGAGCATGATTCTTTTGCAACTGGACATAGCAGTACATCAATTTCAGCTGCTCTTGGTATGGCTAAAGCGAGAGATTTGAAGCAAAGTTCTGAAAAAGTAGTTGCTGTTATTGGTGATGGTGCGTTGACAGGCGGTATGGCTTTTGAAGCATTGAATCATGCTGGACATGAAAAAAGTAATTTAACTGTTATTTTAAACGATAATGAAATGTCTATTGGTGAAAATGTTGGTGCTATGTCGTCTTATTTAAGTCGATTGAGAACAGATCCTACATATCACCGTGTTAAAGATGATATAGAATTTCTTCTAAAACGTATTCCGGCAATTGGCGGTAAAGTTATAAAATCTATGGAGCGTGTTAAAGATAGTCTTAAGTATTTAATGGTATCAGGTATACTATTTGAAGAGATGGGTTTTACGTATTTGGGACCTATTGATGGTCATGATGTTTCAAACCTTCTAAATGTTTTAAAGAACGCGCGAGAAAAAAATGGTCCTGTTTTGGTTCATGTAATAACAAAAAAAGGTAAAGGGTACGAACCTGCAGAAAAGTTTCCTGATAAGTTTCATGGAGTAAGTTCATTTGATGTATCGACTGGCAAACCACTTGAAAGGCCCAATCTGCCTCCAAAATATTCTGAAGTTTTTGGTGATACTGTTACTGAAATTGCTAAAGAAGATAAATCGGTAGTTGCTATTACTGCTGCTATGAAAGATGGAACTGGATTAAAATCCTTTGAAAAAGAATTCCCCGAACGGTTTTTTGATGTTGGTATTGCAGAACAACATGCAACAACTTTTGCAGCAGGGTTAGCAAGTTCAGGATACAAACCAGTAATTGCCCTGTATTCAACTTTTTTACAAAGAGCATATGATCAAATAACCCATGATATTTGCTTACAAAATTTACCTGTTGTATTAGGTGTTGATCGTGCTGGAATAGTAGGTGGTGACGGAGAAACTCACCAAGGTCTTTATGATCTTTCCTTTCTAAGGAATATTCCAAATTTAGTTATTATGTCTCCGAAGAATGAAAAAGAATTAAAAGATATGATAAGTACTGGTATATCACTAAACAAACCAGTTGTGATTAGGTATCCACGAGGTTGTGGAGAAGGCGTACCTTTAAATGAGCCTCCTAAATTATTGCCTCTTTATAAAGGTGAAACTTTGAGAAAAGGAAATCAAATTGCCTTGGTTGCAGTAGGTAAAATGGTTAACCACGCTAATAAAGTAGCAGAAAACCTAGAAACTCATGGTATCTCTACGACAGTTTATAATGCAAGATTTATAAAACCGTTAGATGAAGAGGGTATTAAAAAGTTAGCATCTAGTCATCAACATCTATGCGTGTTTGAAGAAAATACTGAAATAGGTGGGTTTAGTAGTGGAGTACTTGAATATCTATCAAGTATAGGTATGTCTGATAAAATATTATTTCGTTTTGCACTTCCAGATAAATTTATACCACAAGGTGAAAGGGATAAGCTATTAGCTGAATATATGATGGCACCTGAACAAATTTCAGATAAACTATTAAATTTTTTAAGAGATGAGGGTGAACAGGTTGACCACGGGTAAAAAAAGATTAGATCAAATTTTAGTTGATAAAGGTTTTATTTCAAGTAGAGAAAGAGCTAAAAGATGTATAATGGCTGGCATGGTTTATGTTGATGGAGAAAAGGTTGATAAACCAGGACAAAAAACACCTAGTGATAAAAATATATATGTAAAAGAAGATCCGTTAAAATATGTTAGTCGTGGAGGATTGAAATTAGAGAAAGGTTTAGAGGCTTTTAAGGTAGATATAAATGACAGAATTGCTATAGATGTTGGAGCATCAACTGGCGGATTTACGGACTGCTTATTACAAGTAGGTGCAAGACATGTTCATGCAGTTGACGTAGGATATGGACAGTTTGCATGGAAACTTAGAAAAGATGATAGAGTGAGTGTTTATGAAAGAACTAATATACGTCATGTAGACTCTAATTTGTTTGAGCCTATTCCAACTTTAGCTACAGTAGATGTTTCATTTATATCACTAAAATTAATCATACCTAAATTAGTGGAAATCTTAGATGAACCTAAAGAGATGATTATGTTAATAAAACCCCAGTTTGAAGTTAGTAGAGATAAAATTGGTAAAAATGGCGTTGTTAAAGATAGATATACACATATTGATGTATTACAAAACATTTTAGAGTTTTCTTTGGAAAATAATTTAGAACCAAATAACATAACTTATTCCCCCATCAAAGGACCTAAAGGTAATATTGAATATTTGATTCATTTATTAGATAAAAAATCAAATAAAAATAATTATAACAGGAATCGTCACTTTTCAGATATGATTGCAAGAGAAGTAAAAAATGCTCATGAATTTCTAAAAGGAGGCTCTTTATGAACTCTATTGCATTGATACCGAATATACATAAGGATAAAGTATCTGAAATCACTCGTAGAATGCTTAAAATTTTTATGGATCATGATATCAATGTATATTTAACTCATGAAGGAGCTGATTTAATAGGTGAACCTGAAATGGGGGCGTCTTCTGATGAAATAGGAAATGTTGCTGATATCATAGTTATTTTAGGCGGAGATGGAACCATCTTAAAAGTTGCACGGGAATATGCCTACTATGAAATTCCTATTTTAGGAGTAAACCTTGGGAAATTAGGATTTTTAGCTGAAATAGAAGCAAGTGAAATAATTGGAAATTTAAATAATTTATTAGAAGGAAACTATACAATTGAAGAACGGTTGATGTTAGACGCTACAGTAATAAGAGAAAGAAAAGAAATTTCAACTTTTTGCGCTTTGAATGATGTTATAATAGCTAAAGGACCTTTTTCAAGGATTATAGAAGTTGAAACTAAAGTTGGAGGAAATTATTTAGAAACATACCCAGGGGATGGATTAATAGTTTCAACACCAACTGGATCGACTGGCTACTCTTTTTCAGCTGGTGGTCCTATTATTAGTTCAAATTTAGATGTAATGATGATTACACCAATTTGTCCACACCTGACGCATAATAGATCTGTTATTATATCATCTAATGAAACAGTATTTGCTAGACTTAAAACTTATTATTCGGTTGTTGTTTTAACTGTTGATGGACAACAAGGTTTCACATTACAAGATGGTGATGAAATTAAAGTTAGTAGATCAAAATATAAAACAAAATTAGTTAAGCTAAGAAAAAGAAGTTTTTATCAATTGTTAAACGAAAAGTTAACTGGAAGTCAGGAAGTATAAAGGAGGGTTCCTGATGTTAGTCCATCTGGATATCAAGAATTTTGCTTTAATTGAACATCTAGTATTAGAACCTTGTTCTAAATTAAATATTTTAACAGGTGAAACAGGTGCAGGTAAAACCATAATTTTAGATGCATTAGGCTTAATTTTAGGTGAGCGAGCCTCAAGTAGTTTTATAAGAACAGGATGTAATAAAGCTACAGTACAAGGTGTTTTCAAACCTTCTTTTTATAAAAAAAAAATCATAACTCAACTTCTAGATGAATGGAACTTACCTAAAGAAGATGATGATAGCCTGATCCTAACAAGGGAAATTTCTCTAAATAAGAGTATATGCAAAATTAACGATCATGTAGTGACACTTTCAAAGTTTAAGGTTTTGGGTAAGCAATTAGTAGATATGCATGGACAACATGAACATCAATCATTACTCAGTACAGATAAACATTTAGATCTTCTAGATGCTTTTGGTGGACATACCATACTTTCTGTGCGAAAAGAAATTTCAAATTTATATGATAAATTTGAAAATGTACAAACGGAATTAGATAATTTAGTAGAAGACCCTAAAGAGCGAGCACGTAAACTAGAATTATTAGCTTATCAAAAACAAGAGATAGAAGACGCCAATCTTACTGTGAAAGAAGAAGAAGAACTTACTGATTTACGGAAAAAACTTATTAATGTTGAACGATTACGAGAAGCTGTAGGGTACTCGTATCAAAGACTGTATGCAGGAGATGACTATCAATCTTCGGTTATTGATTCACTGGGGTTAATATTAGATAAACTTTCTTCTGTGGTGGATGTAGATGATAATTTAAATAATATTAATAAACAATTAGAAAATTCGATGATACAACTTGAAGAAATAAGCCGTGAAGTTAGTGATTATCTAGAAGCTATAGATATTAATCCAATAGAATTACAAGAAGTAGAAGAACGTTTAAGTATTTACAATGAATTAAAAAGAAAGTATGGTAATAGTGTTGTTGAAATTAATCATTATTTTAATAAAATAACTGCTGAGCTTGAATACTTAGAAAGAGCTGAAGATAAAAGATCTGAGTTACAGCAAAAAAGAGATAAAATAAAACGTAAAATTATAGAGCTCTCTGAGCAATTAAGAGAAATGCGGTATGATTCTAAAGAACGATTAGAACAACTTATCCAAAAACATTTATCTGAACTAGCTATGGGGAAAATTCAATTTGCAGTTAAAATATTTGAATTGGATGAAATAACTACAAAAGGTATGGACAAGCTCGAATTTCAAATAAGTCCAAATCCTGGTGAACCTTTAAAACCTTTAAATAAGGTTGCATCTGGTGGTGAATTATCACGGATAATGCTAGCTTTAAAATCTGTTTTTTCAGAAATTGATAATATAGGTACTATGATTTTTGATGAAATTGATACAGGCATTAGTGGCGATGCTGCACAAAAAGTTGCTGATAAACTAAAACAATTATCTGATATCAATCAAGTTTTATGTGTTACTCATTTACCTCAAGTAGCAAGTAAGGCAGATAAACACCTTAAGTTAACTAAAAAAGAATTGGATGGTAGAACTTTTACTGTTTTAGAAGAATTAGATGAAAACCAAAAGATCAATGAAATTGCCAAAATTATAGATGGTGATAAGCCATCAGAAACATCAATAAAACATGCAAAAAATATGATATTTGGTTCAAATTAGCACCATTTATAAAATGGTGTTTTTTTTGTTAATCCTAGCATTGAATTCAGTTTATTCCCTGGATTTGAAACCGTATGAGACATACTTAGCAGGGGAAATTTAAAAATGACCCAAAACAGTTAAGATGTTGGTGGGGAGGTGAAAAATTAAACTAGGAGTGTTGGCAATTGAAATCTAATAAACGAAAACTAACAGGAATATGCTTAGCGTTAACCATATTATTTATTGGTTTCAGTAGTCCGGTACAAAATTATGCAAATATACCAGATGAGATAAGGATTTTAGAGAATGATCATTACGAAATACAGCCCAGCTTGCCTATAAAGATATATGTCACAAGTGGTCAAAACGAGCAAGTTTTGTCATTAAATGGAAACGAAACACTTGCTGAAGATTTGGTTGAAGTTAATTTAGGAAAACCGTTAAAAATTGAACCCAAAGATATAGGAGAAGTAACTGTAGAATTTCGTCTTTTTGGTTATGTTCCCCTAAGATCGATGGAAGTAAACATCGTTCCTGATAGGGATCTTATTCCAGGTGGAGAATCTATTGGAATCAGATCAGGAGCTGGTGAAGTGATAGTTACTGATCATTATTTTCTACAAACCCAAAATGGTGAACTTTCGCCGGCTAAAGAGGCGGGAATAAAAGCCGGAGATAGTATAGTAAAAGTTGACGGTCAAAAAATCCGAGACATAGATAAAACGTCTAAAATTCTAGAAAATACTTTAGAGGAAAGTTCATCTATTAATATTACAGTAAGGAGAAACAATGAATTTAAAAAAACAACTGTTGAATCTAGATACTGTAATGAACTTCAAAAAAAGAGTATAGGCCTATATTTAGCTGACTCTTCTTTAGGTGTAGGCACGTTAACTTATATAGATAAAAAAAACAATACATTTGGTGCTCTAGGTCATTCAGTATCTGATTTTACAAATAGAGATGGATCTTTTAGAGACGGTAGAATTGTAAATGCAAGAATAGTTGATATAGAAGAGGGAAAAAGCGGAAAACCAGGACAAAAAAGAGGAGTATTTGTTGAAGAAGATCAACCATACGGAAAAGTAGAAAAAAATACGGATTTTGGGATTTTTGGTCAAATAGAAGATGAACAAGTAGATACTACTTCTGTAAACAAAAAATCTATAGGTTTAATTGATCATGTAGATGAAGGAGAAGCTGAAATTTTGACAGTTTTAGAAGATGACAAAGTTGAAAGATTTGATATTGAAATTAAAAGGCTGATGCCACAAAACTCTGCAAGTGGTAAAGGTATGGTTATAGAAGTAACTGATGAAGAATTAAAAGAAGAAACTGGGGGTATTATTCAAGGAATGAGTGGAAGCCCAATTATACAAGAAGATAGAATTGTTGGGGCAGTAACACATGTGTTTGTAAACGAACCAACTAAGGGATATGGTATATTTCTGGAATGGATGTTATATGAGGCAGAGCGATAATGACAAAAAAGTTTAATTTCTAACAAATAATCATAACAATAGCATCGAATGGTGTCAACATTCGATGCTAATTTTTTAGCAGTTTTAGAAGGAGAAATTACTGACTTTGTCGAAATCATCTGTGAGTAATTTCCAACTTAGGAATTTGTTTATTATAGAATAATTTGCTTTATTAAAAGGAGGTAGGTTAATGATTAATGTGTTGATCGTAGATGATAATAAAGAATTCTGCGAAATTTTACAGGATTATTTAGTAGAACATGAAGAGTTTAATGTTGTCGATGTAGCTTATAATGGAGAAGAAGCTATTGAATGTATTGAACAATCAAAGCCTGATGTAATGTTATTAGATATTATTATGCCAGTTCTAGATGGAATAGGTGTTTTGGAATATCTTCAACAAGAGAACGCTAAAAAAATTAAACCTAGAACTATTATGCTAACAGCTTTTGGACATGAGAAAATAACACAAAAAGCAGTTAATTTAGGAGCAGATTACTATATTTTAAAGCCTTTTAGTATGGATATTTTGGCTGATAGGATTAAGCAATTATATAATGGATTTGAATTTAAATCAGAAATGAATTTAGATGAGGGAAAAGCAGATATAATAGAGTATAATGAAGGTAATAAAAAACATGAAGAAACAGAAGATAATAAACTTGATTTAGAAAGTGAAATAACTGAAATTATTCATGAATTAGGAGTTCCAGCTCATATTAAGGGATATTTATATTTAAGGCAAGCTATAATGATGGTTATTGAGGAACCTGATTTATTAAGTTCTGTAACTAAAATATTATACCCTAAAATAGCTGAATCTTTTGAAACTACTCCTAGTAGAGTAGAAAGAGCAATTAGACATGCTATTGAAGTTGCATGGAATAGAAATGATATAGAAACAATTAAAAACTTGTTTGGGTATACTATCAATACAGAAAAAGGAAAACCAACGAATTCTGAATTTATAGCTATTGTTGCTGACAAGTTGAGATTAAAAAATAAAAAAAGTGTTAGTTTATAGTTTTAAGAGAGGCTTAAAAAGCCTCTCAGCTTGTCGACAAAGTCTATTAAATAGGCAGGTCGACAAGCTTTTTTTGTAGAATAGTAATTTCGGAAAAAATAATCCGAGGTGATAAAGGTGCTAAACAAGCAAGAAAGAGAAAAACGTAAAGCAGCAGAAATAGTAATGCTGGACGATTTGGTGCCTAAAGATCACTTAGTGAGAAAAGTAGATGAAACTATTGATTTTGATTTCATCTATGATTTAGTTGAAGATTATTATTCTAAAGATACAGGTCGTCCAAGCATAGATCCAGTGGTTTTAATATAAAAATGGTGTTAACTCGATATCTGTTTGGGATAAGGTCTATGAGACAGACCATAAAAGAGATTGAAACCAATGTAGCGTACCGTTGGTTTTTAGGTTTAGGTTTATATGACCCGGTACCCCACTTTTCAACATTTGGAAAGAACTATGAACGTAGGTTTAGAGACACAGACGTTTTTGAGCAAATATTTTATCGTATTTTAAAAGAATCCGTAGATCGAGGGTTTGTAGATCCTTCAGAAGTATTCATTGACTCAACTCATGTAAAAGCAAATGCAAATAAAAAGAAATTCATTAAAAAGCACCGAAACGAGAGCATATCAAGAAAAATTAGATGAAGAAGTAAACATAGATCGAGAGAAATCCGGAAAAAAGCCCCTACCCTCCCGAAACAAAACTGAGTTTCGGGAGGGTAGAATAAGCACAACAGATCCGGAAAGTGGTTACTTTGTTAAGAACGAGCGCGAACGATTATTTGCTTACAACTGGCATACTGCTTGCGACAAGAATGGTTTTGTATTATGTAGTATTGTAGAAGCCGCAAATGTACATGACAGTCAAGTGTTTTTTGATGTGTTTAACAAGATTAAAGAACTAGTTAAAAAGCCCGAGACAGTAGCAGTGGATGCCGGTTACAAAACACCTGCGATTGCGAACTTTCTATTAGAAGAAGATGTTCATCCTGTGATGCCTTATAAACGTCCTCAAACTCCAAAAGGATACTTTAGAAAACATGAGTATGTGTACGATGAGTACTATGATTGCTATATTTGTCCACATGAACATATATTACATTATCGCACTACTAATAGAGAAGGTTACAGGGAGTATGTCTCTGATCCTAAAGTATGTCAAAGTTGTCCTGATATAGATAAGTGTACTCAAAGTCAAAAAAACCAAAAAGTAATATCTAGACATATATGGCAAGATTCTTTAGATGAAGCAGAACATCTAAGACACACACATTACAACAAACAAATTTATGAAAAGCGTAAAGAGTCAATTGAAAGAGTATTTGGTGATTTAAAAGAGAAGCATGGTTTGCGATGGACCACACTTCGTGGGAAGAGTAAAGTGGCAGCGCAAGCGATGCTTGCTTTTGCTGCAATGAATCTGAAAAAGTTAGCGAACTGGTCCTGGAAAAAGAAGAAGGGCAGTTCGTTTTTTTATTTTTTAGGCAAAATAAAGCCAACATCAGATAACAAATGGCGGCCTCCTAATAGTAAATTAGAAGGCCATTTGTCTACAATCTGAGAGGCTTAAAAAGCCTCTTTTTTTATTGAGTTATAAAAACTGAACGGTTTTTCATAGTTGTGGTTAAATTAAGGCATAATAAAAATGCCTAGAAATAATTCGGGGGGATCGTAGTGATCACATTAAAAAACAAGCTAAAAGGACCAGCTAAATTAGACTTTAAAACGAAAAATTTGGTGGCAGAGTTAAAACAAGGAGACATTGCGGTAATTGCCCATGAAAATTTAGATGAAATTGCCGCAGAATCTTTAGTTGAGGCTGGGATAACAGCTGTTATTAATATAGAGGACAGTATGACAGGTTTCTATCCAAACCAAGGCCCCCGAGTATTACTAAGGGAGAATATACCTCTAATTGATAAGGTAGAGGGAGAGAAACTTCGACAGTTTTTGGAGAATAAAAGTAATTGTTATCTAACAATTGCTGACAACAAAGTTTATCATAATGAAAAAAAGATTACAGAAGGAAGGTTAATAACAAAAAAGACTTTAGAAAATTTAGAGAGAAAAGCTGAAGAAAATTTTGAAAATAGATTAAAAGAGTTTGTCGAAAATACTTTTAATTATGTTATTCCAGAGAAAGAATTAATGTTTAAAAATCTAGAGCTTAGTGATTTACCAGGTGATATGTATGAACTAATAAATAATAAGCACTGTGTAATAGTTGTTAGAGGAAAAGATTATCAGAGTGACCTTAAAACTATATCAGAATATATTAATCAAGAAAATCCAATTTTAATCGGTGTAGACGGAGGTGGAGATGCTTTACTAGATCGTGGGTTTATTCCAGATGTTATTTTAGGGGATATGGATAGTGTCAGTGACCGTGCCTTAAAAAAGGCAAAATATTTGTTGGTCCATGCTTATCCAAATGGAGAAGCCCCAGGAGGAGACCGACTACAAGATTTAGGTTTAAAATATTATAATATACCGGCACCAGGTACTAGTGAAGATGTTGCCCTACTAACAGCTTTTCAGTTAAATGCTAGATTATTAATCGCTTTGGGTACACACACTCATGTAATAGATTTTCTAGAAAAAGGTAGAAAAGGGATGGCAAGTACTTTTTTAGCACGACTAAAGGTAGGAGAAAAGTTAGTAGATGCTAAAGGTGTAAGTCAGTTATATCGGCCACGTGTTAGAATACATGCATTAGGAATGATTTTATTTGCAGCAATAATACCAGTAATTATACTAGCTTCATTGTCACCTGTTGTAGCACACTTTTTTAGACTTATTTATCTGTATCTGCGATTGTTGTTTTAATTAGGGAGGAATTAAATGTTTAAAATAAATCATTATGTAATTACTATTGTAGCTTTATTTTGTAGCCTAGGAATCGGCATATTAATGGGGATGACTATGGGTGAAGATGTGTTGGTAAAACAACAAGAAGAAATTATAGATAGATTAGAACAACATTTTGAAATGGTGACAGAAGAAAAGCAAGATTTACTAGAAGAAAATAAAAGTTTAAAAAATGAAATCGATGAAATTAAACATACTCAAGAAGTTATGGTTTCAACCTATAACGATTTGATTGCAGAACAAGAAGTGTATATTTTAATGAGAGATGAGTCTTCTTTACTTGAAAGTAAGTTACGAAGTATTGGTATAGATGATTTGGAAATGTTACCTTTAAATGATAATTTTAAATTAGATGACGATGTCTTAACAGTAAACTCAACTGAAATTGTTGTGATTATAGGGAGTAATGAAGATGAAAAAAATAGATAAAATATCTGTTATTATACCAGCTTATAATGAAGAAGACACTATTCAAAATACTATAAGGGCACTAAATCACATCTCTAAAGTAGGTGAGATTATTGTTGTTGATGATGGGTCACTAGACAATACGGTAAACAAAGCTAGAGCTATGGATGTTAAATGTATTAAATTAACTAATAATAGAGGAAAAGGAAGAGCCTTAAGCATAGGGGTTGATAAAGCAAACTTTGATATAGTTGCTTTTGTTGATGCTGACTTAGGAGAAACAGCACAACAAATTAGTTATTTAATAAACCCTGTTACTAGAGGTGAAACGGATATTACTATTGCTAAATTTCCTAAAAGTAACAACGGAGGGTTTGGTCTTGTAAAATGTTTAGCTAAGTGGGGAATACAACACGTAACTGGTAAGAAAGTGAACACAGCTCTTTCAGGCCAACGAGTGTTAAGTAAAGATACAGCAAAAAAGATAATTGAAAAAGAGTGTGATAGTAAGTTTGGGATAGAAGTAGGAAGTACTATTGAAGCAATTAAATTACAAAAGGAAATAAAAGAAGTCGAAGTACAAATGGATCATAGGGTAACCGGCAAAGATTTTTTTGGTTTTTTACATAGGGGAAAACAATTTGTTCACATATTAAAAACAATTATAAATAAGAAAATTGATTCACTCTGAATAGGAGGATAAGTGTGATAGTATGGTCTCTTGTAGGTTTTACTGCTATAGTAATTGGTTTGTCATATAATTTGATAAAAGTTTTTAAAACAACCTTTCAAAAAGCTAATATAACTGCAAAAAATTATCGTAATAATGAAATACCTATAGCTATGGGAGTTGTATTTCCTTTCATATATTTACCATCAATTCTTATTTATTTTGTAATGGTTGATAGACAATATACTCAAGTTATTTCTTTATTTTCAATAATGAGCATATTTACAATTTTAGGTTTTATAGATGATCTGAATATAGAACGAAGGAAAGGGATAATTGGCCATATATATTCATTTATATTTCAAGGTCAAATTACTATAGGATTTATAAAAGCATCTTTTGGTATACTTATAGGGGGAACATTTTCAATAGTACTAAACAAAGGGTTTGAAAATATTATTTTATTAGATACGCTTCTAATAGCTCTATCTGCAAATAGTATCAATTCATTAGATGTAAAACCTGGTAGAGCAACTAAAGGAGCTTTGTTATTTGGAATACTTATTTCTTTATTTACTTTAGAAACTAGTATATTAATCATATATCCAGCTATTATTATGCTGACATATTACTTGAAAGGTGACTTAAAAGAGGAATACATGATGGGAGATGCAGGAGCAAATGGTATTGGATCTTTTTTCGGTGGGTTTGCTGTAATTATATTACCTTTTCAACAAAAACTGGTGTTATTGACAGTTTTCATTGCACTACATATTTTGACAGAGTTTTATTCGTTAAGTAGAATTATAAAAAGGTCTTCTATTTTAACATTTTTCGATAATTTGGGTAGGCAATGATTTTATGTATGGAGTGTGATCTGATGGTTAAGAAAAGATTGAAAAATAGTTTTTCAACTTCTGGAAAAGAGATTGACCGAATTTTAAACTCTACTCATGATGGCATGTTAGCAGTTGATCACAATGGAATTGTAACTGTTTTTAACGATGCTGCAGAAAGAATTACCGATATATCAAAAGACTCAGTTTCAGGTAAATATGCAAAAGATGTTATTCCAAATACACGCTTACCTATTATACTTAACACTGGTGTACCAGAGTATGATAGAAGACAAGAACTAAATGAATATACTACAATTATTACAAATAGGGTACCTGTTTATGATGAATATGGTAATATTCAAGGTGCTGTTGCGGTCTTTAGAGATATTACAGAGATAATTACGCTAGCAGAAGAGGTTACAGATTTAAAAGAAATAGAAAGTATGCTAAAGGCTATAATTAATTCAACTCAAGATGCTATTTCTGTAGTAGATGAAAATGGTATTGGTATATTAATAAACCCTGCATATACAGAAATAACTGGTTTGACGAAAAATGATGTTATAGGTAAACCTGCTACAGTAGATATTGCTGAAGGTGAAAGCATGCACTATAAAGTTCTTAAAACTAAAAAAGCGGTAAAAAATGTTCCACTGAAAGTTGGACCAAATAAAAAAGATGTTCTAGTTGATGTGGCACCGATTATAGTAAATGGAAACTTAAAAGGTAGTGTAGGAGTGATACATGATGTATCTAAGATTAAACAACTTACAGAAGAGCTGAATGAAGCGAAGAGTATCATAAGAAAACTAGAAGCAAAGTATACCTTTGATGATATAGTAGGCGAATCAGGTGATATTAAAGCAGCAATTCGGATTGCTAAGACAGCTGCTCAAACACCCGCAACTGTCTTACTTAGAGGAGAAAGTGGAACCGGGAAAGAACTTTTTGCACATGCTATTCATAATAACAGTGAAAGAAGATATGATCCATTTGTAAGAGTGAATTGTGCGTCACTAACAGAGACTTTGTTAGAGAGTGAACTTTTTGGGTATGTTGAAGGAGCTTTTACAGGGGCCAAAAGGGGAGGAAAAAGAGGACTTTTTGAAGAAGCAAAAAGTGGTACTATCTTTTTAGACGAAATTGGAGAAATGTCATTAAATCTACAAGCTAAGTTATTAAGGGTTTTACAAGAAAGAGAAGTGATGAGGGTAGGAAGTAATAAGCCTGTACCAATAAAATGTCGAGTTATTGCAGCAACTAATAGAGATCTAGAAAATGCTATAAATAATAACGAGTTTAGAAGAGACCTTTACTATCGTTTGAATGTAATACCTATTAAAATTCCTTCTTTGGGTGAACGTGCTGAAGACATTCCATTTCTAGCTCAATTTTTATTAAAAAAGTTTAATCAAGAGTATGGTAGAAATGTAAATGAAATATCAGACAAAGCGTTAGAAATATTGAAGAAATATGATTGGCCAGGTAATGTTCGTGAATTAGAAAATTACATAGGACGAGCAATGATTAATATGGAGATTACTGAAACAATCATGAAACCTAACCATCTACCTTCAACAGAACAAACTACAAAAATTAATTGTAATAATAGTACACCTAATGGACGAGAATTTACTAAAGATTTGTCTTTGGATGAAATTATACAAGAAACTGAAAAAAAAGCAATTATCGAAGCCTTAGAGCGTAATAATGGAAAAAGAAGTGAAGCAGCGAAGGATCTTAATATTGCTTTACGAACCCTATATTACAAAATTGATAAATACAAAATCTCTTAGACTGCAAAATAACGCATGCAAAATGATGCATCTTGCAAATTATTGCAATAAAAAAACGCAAAAATGAGCCTGTTTCACGCCATTTGCCTATTGGCATATAAATTGCAATATATATTTATGTTGATGAAAATTAATTAAAACTATTGAAGTATCAAAGAAGGGGGGATTAAAGATGGTCAAAAATTTAGATGAAGCAATCTCAAGAGCCCAAAAGCTATCATCACAAAAGGTAAGTATTGCTGTGGCAGAAGATAAAGAAGTTCTAACTGCAGTTAAAGAAGCTGTAGAAAAAGAAATTTGTGAACCAATATTAGTTGGTGATGAAAGTAAGATTAAAGAAATTTCCTCTGAACTTGATTTTGATGTAAAAAAATTCAAAATCATTGATGAAAAAGATGCACCAAAAGCTGCTAAAAAAGCTGTGGAATTGGTTTCTAAAGGAGAAGCTGACTTGGTTATGAAAGGCCATGTACAAACAAAAGATCTCTTGAAAGCAGTTTTAGATAAAGAGATTGGACTAAGGACTGGTAGAATTCTAAGTCATATTGCAATTTTGGACGTTCCTAACCATGATAAATTACTATTCCTAACTGATGCAGCTATGAATATTGCTCCCGATTTGAATCAAAAAATCAATATAGTTCAAAATGCAGTTGATATGGCTATTAATATGGAAATACCGGAACCAAAAGTAGCTCCTTTAGCTGCTGTAGAAAATGTCAATCTTGATATGGATGCGACTTTAGATGCTGCACATTTGTCTAAGATGGCTGATCGTGGACAGATAAAAAATGCTATTGTAGATGGTCCTTTGGCACTAGATAATGCAATTTCTATGGATGCAGCTAAACATAAAGGTATTGACAGCCCTGTAGCAGGACAGGCTGATATTTTATTAGCACCTGCAATTGAAACTGGAAATGCATTATATAAAGCTCTCACTCATTTAGCTAATGCTAAAATCGCGGGAGTGATTTCTGGTGCTAAGTCCCCTGTAATATTAACTTCTAGAGCAGACCCTCATGAAGCTAAAGTATATTCTATTGCAGCAGCTTGCTTGATGGCTGCAAATCAAAAAGCATAATAAAATTTAAGGAGGTTGTTTAATTATGAATATTTTTGAATATATGAATAATAATGAACATGAACAGTTAGTACTATGTCAGGACGAAAAAAGTGGTCTAAAAGCTATTATTGCAATCCACGATACTACTCTAGGGCCAGCTTTAGGTGGAACAAGAATGTGGACATATAACTCTGAAGAAGAGGCTATTGAAGATGCTTTAAGATTGTCTAGAGGTATGACGTATAAAAATGCTGCTGCAGGCCTAAACATTGGTGGTGGAAAAGCAGTTATTATGGGAGACCCTAACTCTGATAAATCAGAAGAAATGTGGAGAGCATACGGAAGATTTGTCCAAAGCTTAAATGGCAGATATATCACTGCTCAAGATGTTGGTGTTAAAGTTGATGATATTGACAATATTAACCTTGAGACAGAACATGTAGCTGGTCTTCAAAGTAAAAGTGGTGACCCATCTCCTGCAACTGCATATGGAGTATACTCAGGTGTGAAGGCTGTTGCTGAACAAGTATGGGGAGATAGTAGTCTATCTGGGAAGACTGTTGCTGTTCAAGGTTTAGGTAGTGTTGGACAGTATCTATGTGGTCATTTACATGAAGAAGGGGCTAATATTATCGTAACTGATATTTATCAAGAAACTATTGATAAAGTTGTATCACAGTATGGTGCTAAAGCAGTTGAGCCTGATGAAATTTATGAGCAAGAAGCTGATATTTTCGCTCCATGTGCTCTTGGTGCTATCTTAAATGATGAAACAATTCCAAAGTTAAAAGTAAAGGCTGTAGCTGGTGCTGCAAATAATCAATTAAAAGATGAAAAAGTTCATGGTGAAGAGTTGAAAAAACGAGGAATAGCTCATGCTCCTGATTACGTATTAAATGCTGGTGGAGTTATGAACGTATCAGAAGAAATATCAGGATATGACAAAGATAAAGCTTATAGAAAGATTGCAACAATTTACGATAGGATTAAAAAATGTTTTGAAATAGCTAAAAGAGATGACATAACTACTCATGAAGCTGCGAATAGAATGGCAGAAGAAAGAATTGAAGCTATTAAAAATGTAAAAACTAGCTATGTCAGATATTAATCTATAAAACATCAAATATTCGGGAGGGGTAACAATGAAAAAAGAACATCGCTTGCTCGTAATAAACCCTGGATCAACTTCTACAAAAATTGCAATTTTTGATGGTGAAAAACCTTTATTTGAAAAGAAGCTTTCCCATTCTCCCGAGGAATTAAATGAATATGACAGCATTATTGATCAATATGATCTAAGAAAAGAAAGTATTCTTTCTACTCTAGATGAACAAGGTATTAATTTTAATAAATTAGATGCTGTTGTAGCCAGAGGTGGGCTTTTAAAGCCCATTTCTGGTGGAACTTATCGGGTGAATGATTTGATGATAGAACATCTACAACAAGGTTATCAGGGTGAACACGCTTCAAACTTAGGTGGTATTATTGCTAAAGAAATTTCAAAGCAATTAGACATTCCTTCATATATTGTGGATCCAGTTGTTGTTGACGAACTTCAGGATTTGGCGCGAATTTCTGGGTTTGAACCGGTTGAAAGGCGAAGCATTTTCCATGCGCTAAATCAAAAAGCAGTAGCAAGACAGGCAGCTTCTTCATTAAACAAATCGTATGAAGATGCTAATTTAATAGTTGTACATCTTGGTGGAGGCATCTCTGTAGGTGTACATGAAAATGGTAAAGTTATAGATGTTAATAATGCATTAGATGGAGAAGGTCCATTCTCACCTGAGCGGAGCGGTGGATTACCTAATGCCGACTTAGTAAAATATTCTGAAACAAATAATTTAGAGTGGAAAGATTTAAAACGTAAGTTAATTGGTAATGGTGGAATTGTTTCTTATCTAAATACAAATGATGGTCGTGAAGTAGTTGATAGAATTGAATCAGGTGATGAAAAGGCTAAACTTATTTATGACGCAATGATATACCAAACCGCGAAAGAGGTCGGAAGCTGTGCACCTGTATTAAAAGGAAGTATTGATGGAATTGTCTTAACTGGTGGTCTTGCTCATGATGATTATTTAGTTACTAAACTGAAACAGTATATTAATTTCCTAGGAGATGTGCTTGTATTTCCAGGAGAAGATGAAATGCAATCATTGGCTGAAGGCTGCTTAAGAGTTCTTAGAGGCGAAGAACCAGCTAAAGAATATTCATAAAAAGGTGAGTTATATGACAGATAAAATCTTATCTACCAAACCAGTGATAATTTTTTCAGGACATTTTGGTAGTGGAAAAACTGAAAATGCAGTAAATTATTGTCTTCACCTTAATTCACAAGATTATAAAGTTAGTATTGTGGACTTAGATATTATTAACCCATACTTTCGTTCAAGAGAAGCAGGTGAATTAATGGAGGAAAAAGGTATTCATACAATCTTGCCTCCAAGAGAACTTCAACATGCAGACTTTCCAATAATTCCACCTCAAATTAAAGGAGCAATTGTAGAACAAGATGGAAAGCTTGTAATTGATTTAGGAGGAAATCCCGATGGTGCTTTACCAGTAGGGGGACTCCAAAAAGAAGTTACTAAGGCAGGGTATGATATGTGGTTAGTAATTAATGCAAATAGACCACAGACATCTTCTGTTGAAGAAATAAAAGAATTAGCTAGGAAGATAGAGAGTACGTCAAGGTTAAAGTTTACTGGAATTATAAACAATACTCACCTAAAACAAGAAACCACTATTCAAGATATATTAACTGGGTTAGAGTTGTGTAGAGAAGTTGAAAACACGCTAAATATTCCTATTAAATATTCAGCTATACCTAAAAAGTTAACTGATGAAATAGACGATTATAAATCAATTTTAGGGGATTTTTTGATTGTGGATAATTATTTGACTAATCCATTAGATTAGATTAGATTAGATTAGATGTAATGAGCTAGTATTTTTTTGGAAAAGGAGGGTATCTAGTGGCCAAAAAAGGTAAAGTAATTTTCAATGAAGAAAGATGTAAAGGGTGTGAATTATGTATCGATGCATGTCCTAAAAAAATTATTAAACTAGATGATAAAATTAACACTCAAGGTTATCATCCAGCTAAAGTTGATGAAATGGATAAATGTATAGGATGTGCAATGTGTGCTAGGGTTTGTCCTGATGTAGTTATAGAAGTATTTGAGGAAGAAAACTAAGACAATAGGAGTAAGGGAGGGTTTTTAAGCATGGCTAAAACATTAATGAAGGGTAATGAAGCTATCGGAGAGGCTGCTATAAAAGCAGGTTGTAGACATTTCTTTGGATATCCTATTACCCCTCAAAACGAATTACCTGAATATATGTCAAAAAGATTACCAGAGGAAAATGGTAGTTTTATACAAGCGGAAAGTGAAGTTTCTGCAATAAATATGGTATATGGTGCTGCTGGATCTGGGGCTAGAGTTATGACTAGTTCATCAAGTCCAGGTATTAGCTTAAAACAAGAAGGTATTTCCTATATTGCTGGAGCTGAAGTACCTTGTGTGATTGTAAATATTGTTAGAGGTGGACCAGGATTAGGTGGTATCCAGCCAGCCCAATCTGATTATTTTCAATCTACTAAAGGAGGGGGACATGGTGACTATAGACTAATCGTTTATGCACCAGCCTCTGTTCAAGAGTTAGTTGATTTAACTATTGAAGCTTTTGATGTGTCTGATAAGTATAGAAACCCTGCTATGATCTTCGGGGACGGGATTTTAGGTCAAATGATGGAGCCGATTGAGTTCAATAAAGAGCCTATTGATCCTTCAGATCTACCAGATAAAGAGTGGGCTACTACAGGTGTAGGAAAAAAAGGTGAAAAGAGTGTTATCAATTCACTTTCTCTACAGGCAGAAAAGTTAGAAGATCATAACCAAAAACTAAAAGAAAAATACGATAAAATTAAAGCCAATGAAACACGTTATGAAATTTTACATGAAGATGCTGAGTACTTTGTAGTAGCTTGTGGAACAACTTCTAGACTTTGTAAAAATGCTGTTAAACAAGCAAGAGAAAAAGGTATTAATGTTGGAATGATTCGACCAATTACTTTATGGCCTTTTCCTGAAGAAGCATTTCATAAAGTATTAGACCAAACAAAAGGTTTCTTAACTGTAGAGATGAGCAATGGACAAATGATAGAAGATGTACGTTTATCTGTAAACGGAGCCGCTCCTGTAGAGTTTTACGGACGATCAGGTGGTATTATACCAGCTCCAGAAGAAATATTAGAAGCGATTGAGCGGCTTCAAGGAGGTGACCAATAATGGCTAAACAGATATTTAAAAAACCCCAAACTATGGCCGATAAGAAATTACATTATTGTCCTGGCTGTACTCATGGTATCATTCATAGACTAGTTGCTGAGGCCATTGATGAGTTAGATGAAAGTGAAAGCGCTATTGGTGTAGCACCTGTTGGATGTGCAGTTTTAGCTTATGAATATTTTAACTGTGATATGCAACAAGCTGCTCATGGACGAGCGCCAGCTGTTGCTACAGGAATTAAAAGGGTTCATCCTAAAAACTTAGTGTTTACCTATCAAGGTGATGGAGACCTAGCGTCTATTGGAGCTGCTGAAATTGTTCATGCAGCAGCTCGAGGGGAGAATATAAGCGTTATTTTTGTAAACAATGCTATTTATGGTATGACAGGTGGTCAGATGGCTCCAACTACTCTAATTGGCCAAAGTTCAACTACCTCACAATCAGGTAGGGAAACTTCTGTAGAAGGTTACCCAATTCAGATGTCTGAAATGCTAGCTACTCTTGATGGAGCATCTTATATATCAAGACAATCAGTTCATAATGGGGCTAATATTCAAAAGACCAAGAAAGCAATTAAAAAAGCCTTTGAAATGCAAATGAACGAAGAAGGTTTCAGCATGGTAGAGGTTTTATCAAATTGTCCAACTAACTGGGGGATCAGTCCTAAAGAGTCTGTTAAATGGATTGAAGAGAATATGGTACCTAAATATCCTCTTGGGGACGTAAAAACTCCTAAGGAGGTGGAGTAATATGCAGGAAGTTATAATGGCTGGTTTTGGTGGCCAAGGTGTTATGAGTATGGGCCAGCTACTGACATATGCAGGTATGATTGAAGGAAAAGCTGTTTCATGGATGCCTTCATATGGTCCTGAAATGCGTGGGGGAACTGCTAACTGTACAGTAGTTATTACAGAAGAAGAACAAGTCGGTTCTCCTGTTGTATCTAACCCGGATACAGTTATAGCGATGAATTATCCTTCTGTTGAGAAATTTAGAGACGCGATTAAGGAGGGTGGAGCATTACTCTATAATAGTTCTTTAATAGAGGAAGAAGTATCCGCTGACCATGCAGATGTTTATGCAGTTCCTGCGAACAAAATCGCAAATGATTTAGGAAATTCAAGAATTGCTAATATGGTTATGCTAGGAGCTTTTTTAGAACTTTCAGGTGTAGTAACTATTGATAATGTACTTGAATCTCTAAAAAAAGTTTTACCTGAAAGGCGCCATAATTTAATTCCTCTAAATGAAGAAGCATTAAGAAAAGGTGCTGAAATAGTCAAAAAAAGTAAATAGATTTTTGTATGAGAGCATATATTTTAGTAGAGCCCTTAAGGGCTCTACTATTTGATGTTTATTGGAGGTTCTTATTTTGAAACTTTCAATCACTGAGGCTGTGGTTAGTGAAGTGATAAAATTTCAAGATCAATTTCAGGATCTCTATGTAAAAGAACTAGGGACAGATAATAACATCAGAAAAGCAAGACTTTATTACAGGTTTTGTAACCCAGCAATGCAAGGTGATAAAGTACTTTTAAATGTAACTGCTGAAGAATTAAATCTAGGTACTGGCGGTCTTGATTTTGTAATTACAAATCTTTCAAAACAGAATGTAAGATATAATTCATCGGGACATATTATGAAGCTTAGATATACGCCATTACAATTTGCAGTTGAGTCTCTCGAGGAAAAAAAAGAGTATCAAATAAGCGAATCTCAATTTCGTGATCTTAATAAATTACCAGTAGTAGTCGGTGAACTTCATAGTATGTTAGTACCTTTCATTTTAGCTGTTAATCACTTCAATTCTTCTTATAAAATTGTCTATATAATGACTGATGAAGCTGCATTGCCTATGGAACTTTCTCGAAATATTCAACAACTTCAACAAAAAAAATTGATAAACAGTACAATTTCGATAAGAAATTCTTTTGGAGGAGATTATGAAGCGGTTAATATTTTTTCTGCACTTATTTATGCTTATTCTGAACTAAAGGCTGATCTAGTTGTTGTTACTATGGGTCCTGGTATTGTAGGAACTTGTAGTACTTATGGGTTTAGTGGGTTAGAACAGGTATTTACACTGATGGCTGCAAGTAAATTACGCGGAAGTACTTTTTTTATTCCTAGAATAAGTTTCTCAGATTCAAGAAAAAGACATACAGGAATCTCTCATCATACACTTAGTGTATTAAGACTTGCTGATCCTGGTGTGCAAGTTTGCTTTCCAATATTAGATGATGATAAAAATAAATATATAATAAATCAAATGAGTGATCACTTAGAATGCTTTAATAAACATAAAATTTCATGGCTTGATCCAAAAAATTGTGAGTCCTTATATAACAATTCAGAGTTGCCCATTAAAACAATGGGACGATCTTTTCGTGAAGATAAGTCTTACTTTGAATCTGTTTTTGTAACAGCAAAAAAAATAACTATATTTTAGGAGTGTTTTGATGTCTGAAAAAACAATTCAAAAAGATACTGTTTATGAAGGAAAAGTTATAAATGTTGAGAGGCATGATGTTATAGTAGAAAATGGTAATTCAGGAGTGCGCGAAATTGTCAAACACCCTGGTGCTGTAGCTATATTACCAATAATTGGTGATAAAATTTACTTGGTTAGCCAATATAGAAAAGCTATTGAGAAAAAGACAATAGAAATACCAGCAGGGAAAATCGAATCAGGAGAAGACCCAAAAGCCTGTGCAGATAGAGAACTTAAAGAGGAACTTAAAATGGGACCAAAATCTCTAGAATATATGACAACTATTTATCCAAGTCCTGGATTTTTAGATGAGGTAATACATATCTATATTGCAAATGGCTTATACAGTTGTACTGCAGATCATGATGAAGATGAGGTGATTCACACAGTTAAATTATCTTTAAGTGAATTTAAGGAAAAGGTTATAGAAGGAGATATAAAAGATGCCAAAACTATAGTTAGTTTATTATATTATATACAAGAACACAGATAAAAGGATGATAATTCATGAAGAAAGCTTGGTTTGTAGACTTACATATACATATAGGACAAACTCAAAACAAACCTGTAAAAATTACTGCTTCGAACGAGCTGACACTATGTAATATATTAGAATACTCTAAAGAGTTTAAAGGTTTAGATATGGTAGGTGTTGTTGATTGTGCTTCACCACCTGTGATAGATGAATTAGATAAACTCATCAAAACACAGGTATTAGAGGAGCTACCAGAAGGAGGGCTCATTTATAAGGATGAATTAGTATTGATTCCTGGTTGTGAAGTTGAAATTTCAGTGGGAAAAAAAAGAGCGCATTTTTTAGCTTATTTTCCTAATCTCGAAACTATTAAAAAATTTTCAGAATGGATCTCTAATTATATAACTAATGTTAATTTGAGTTCTCAGTTATTAAAAACTAGTTTAGTTGAATTTTGTGAAAACGTGCAAAAGTATGGTGGCTTTTCGATTCCCGCTCACGCTTTTACACCGCATAAAAGTTTGTTTGGGGCTTGTATTGATACCTTAGATGAGCTGGACATTAACTTTAAAGGTTTAGAACTTGGATTGAGTGCAGATACTTATATAGCAGAGTTTATCCCTTCAATTAAGAACCTAACTTATTTCACAAATTCTGATGCCCACTCTTTACCTAAAATTGCTCGAGAGTATAACAAAATCAAATCTGATAGACTAAATTTTACATCTCTTAGTAAAATGATAGAGAAAAATAAAGATGAATCGAATATTGAAAATTTTGGTCTTCATCCAGAACTCGGGAAGTATTATCGCACCTTCTGTCTAGAATGTAATAGAACGGCCTCCCAAAAACCGCCTGTTGTTAGTTGTTTGAATTGTAAATCAAATAAAGTTGTGCTTGGTGTATTAGATAGGATTACACAAATAGTTAATAATAATCATTCTAATACTTCACATCCTAGAAATAATTATAAAAATTATAACTATCAAGTACCATTAGAAAACATTCCGGGTATTGGTAAAAAAACCTATGAGTCATTGATAAAAAGTTTAGGAACAGAATTAGATATAATTCACAATGTTCAGTTAGAAAAAATTGAATATCTAGTTACAAATCAAACATTTAATTATATAAGGAAGGCAAGAGAAGGTAAATTGTCCTTTAAACCTGGAGGAGGAGGCCATTATGGGAGTGTGCAAAAGAAATGATATAGAGTAACATGGTATAACCCGTACTGTTGCTGCATAGAATGTACAAGACTTGCAGCAAGAGTAGGGGGAAAAAGGATGCTTGTATCAGTTAAGGAGATTTTATCTCTTTATATCAAGTACAATTTGATATTATTCTTAATTGTAATACTATTATTTATGGTAGGAGCAATTATTGGAGGATTTGTTGTAAGTGGACTGTCTGACGACATAACATCAAATTTACAATCATATTTAGATAATTTCTATCATTTTGTATCAGAGGACCAGTCTTTAGATTATCATCAAGTTTTTTTATCTAGTTTAGGTTATCACATAACATTGTTAGGAATTATATGGCTTCTTGGTATAACAATGATCGGTATACCTGTTTTGCTATTATTAGTTTTTTTAAGAGGGGTAGCTTTTGGGTTTACAATGGTTTTCTTGCTACAGCAATCATCTTTTCAAGAAGTTATAATGGCAATGATCTCAATCTTACCACATAATTTACTATTTATTCCGAGCTTCTTTATTATAAGTGTTGCAAGTATATCTTTTTCTATTTTGTTGATTAAAAACCAACTGAGAAGGAAATCAATACACCTCATGCCAGAACTAATTAATTATACGTTGTTATTTGTGATGATCGGAGTAGGATTTATTGCTGGATCACTTATAGAGGCGTATATTAGTCCAACATTTATGAGAATATTTTTGCAATATTTGTAAAAATATATTGGCACGTATAACCAAATGTGTTATATTTAAATTGAACGTTTAAAAAAACGATTGATTCCTAAGTATATTTAAAGGGGGCTATTTTAATGTTAATTGGTGTACCTAAGGAGATTAAACCGAATGAGAATCGTGTGGCACTAACTCCAGCAGGAGTTGTAGCCTTGAAACAAAATGGACATGATGTGGTTATCGAAACTAATGCTGGTACTGGTAGTGGTTTTTTCGATGAAAAGTATAAAGAAGCTGGTGCTGATATTGTATCAACACCAAAAGAAGTGTATGATAAGGCAGATATGATTATGAAGGTAAAGGAACCTTTACCACCAGAATATGAACTAATGAAAGAAGGGCAAATACTATTTACTTTCCTTCATTTAGCAGCTGAGCCGGAGTTAACAGAAAAAATGATTGAAAGAAAAGTGACTGGTATAGCTTATGAAACCATTGAAGCAGCTGATGGATCTTTACCATTATTAACCCCAATGAGTGAAGTTGCTGGAAGAATGGCTACTCAAATGGGTTCTAAATTTTTAGAAAAAACTAACGGTGGTAAGGGAGTTTTAATGGGAGGAGTTCCTGGAACAAGACCTGCAAAAGTTACTATTATAGGTGGCGGTATTGTTGGTACAAATGCTGCAAAAATAGCTTTAGGTATGGGGGCAGACGTAACTATCTTAGATATCAGCCCGGCTAGACTTCGTTATTTAGATGATTTATTCTACAACCGTTTAGGTACAATTATGAGTAATCCATTGAACATAGAGGAAGCTGTAGAGGAAACAGATTTGTTAATTGGTGCTGTATTGGTACCTGGTTCAAAGGCACCTAAGTTGGTAACTGAAGATATGGTTTCTAAAATGTCTGATGGCTCTGTTATTGTTGATGTTGCTATTGATCAGGGTGGTTCAATTGAAACTATTGATAGAGTTACAACACATGCAGAACCTACTTATGAAAAACATGGAGTAGTTCACTATGCAGTTGCAAACATGCCTGGTGCTGTTCCAAGAACTTCAACTATCGCACTAACTAATGTTACATTACCTTATGCAATAAAATTAGCTAACAAAGGGTGGAGGAAAGCTGTTCAAGAAGATTCACTTCTTAAGCCAGGTGTAAATACAGTAGAAGGCAAATTAACATACAAACCAGTAGCAAATTCTTTAGGGATGGATTATACTTCTATTGATGAAGTATTATAATAAGTACTAACAGTTGGGAAATGTCCCAACTGTTTTTTTATGTGCACGCAAGTATGGAGGGTACTGTAGCGAATAATTGCAATCACTATTAAGTTTCAAATAATCCCTTCATGATTATTAATAATCAAACATAGTATATTATAAAGAAATGGGGTGAGATAATTGAAAAATACTATTTTTATAACTTTTCTTATTATTTTACTTACCTTAAAGAGTATCTTTTTAATAGTATCATCTCCACTAATTTCAGAACAATATTATGATTGGATTTATACTGAAAAATCATTAGAACGAGTGACTGGAGGCTATGGATTGTGGGAATCATTAATATCAGGTTTAGTAGACTTCTATAATTATGGATTTTAAAGAAATTTGTCGGAGGAATTTTATAATTTACGTTGAAACTTATTTTAAAAGGGATCTGTAATATTAGATTTAAAATGAAAGGTGTATGCCTATGAAAAAAACAATTCAAGAGTTTATTTATTATCTTAATGTAGAAAGAGGGCTTTCAGATAACACTCTAAATTCTTACCAAAGGGATTTGTATAGTTTTTTCACATTTTTACATGATAGTGAAATCTTTGAATGGACACAAGTTAAAAGAACTCATATAATGAAATTTTTAATGTATTTATACGATAAAGGAAGAGCTCCATCTACAATAACTAGAAATTTAGCTTCTATTAGATCTTTTTTTCAATTTTTACTTCAAGAAAGAGTGATTCGAGAAGATCCTTCAACTGACCTTGAATCACCTAAACAAGAAAAAAAGTTACCAGAGGTTTTATCTCCTGACGAAGTGGACAACTTATTGGACCAACCTGATCAAACAACTTTTCAGGGTAAAAGAGATAAAGCGATGCTAGAATTGCTTTATGCTACAGGAATGCGTGTGAGTGAGTTAATTTCTTTAAATGTTGAGCATGTAGATACAAGGAATGGATACATATTGTGTAAAGGTAAAGGTGAGAAAGAACGGATCGTACCATTAGGTAAAATAGCTATTGAATCATTAATAGATTACCTTAGTAAAAGTCGTGCTAGATTTAGAAAAAATCTTTCAGAACAGGCTTTATTCTTAAATCATCATGGCAGACGTTTATCAAGACAAGGTTTTTGGAAAATTATAAAAAAGTATGCTGAGAAAATAGGGATTAAGAATAAAATTACGCCACATACTTTAAGACATTCTTTTGCGACTCATTTATTAGAAAATGGAGCTGATTTAAGAGCAGTTCAAGAAATGTTAGGACATTCTGATATTTCAACAACACAAATATATACACAATTAACAAAAAAGAGATTAAAGGATGTATATTCTAAGGCACATCCGAGAGCATAAAATAGAAATATTACTATGTTAAAGGGGGATTTATTTTGAATATAAATAGAGCAGTTGTAATTGTTCTAGATAGTGTTGGATTAGGAGCACTACCTGATGCACATAAATATGGAGATGAAGGAAGTTTTACTTTAAAACATGTAGCGGAGGGGGTTCAGAACTTTTCACTCCCAAACTTACAGAGTTTAGGATTAGGAAATATAACTGATATCCCTAACTTAGATGCTGAAAAGAAACCTTTAGGCTCTTATGGAATGATGAAAGAACAATCTCCGGGTAAAGATACTACAACTGGTCACTGGGAACTTGCGGGTACTGTCCTTGATTTACCTTTCCCTGTATACCCAAAAGGATTTCCAAAAGACTTGATAGAAGAATTCGAAGCTCGCATAGAAACAAAAACTTTAGGTAATTACCCTGCTTCAGGAACTCAAATAATTAAGGACTTAGGTCAAGAACATATTGACAATGGTTATCCAATTGTTTATACATCAGCTGATAGTGTTTTTCAAATTGCTGCGCATGAAGAAGTTATATCTCCCGAAAAACTTTATGAACTTTGTGAGATAGCGAGGGAATTATTACAAGGAGAACATGGGGTAGGACGTGTTATAGCAAGACCTTTTGTTGGAGAATTCCCTGATTTCAAACGAACTGAAAGGAGAAAAGACTTTTCAATTAAACCACCAACTCCTAATATGTTAAGTCTTATAAAAAATAATAATCTCGATGTAGTAGGTATAGGTAAAATTAATGATATTTATGCTGGAAAGGGAGTAACAAAATCTTATCCTACAAAGACTAATCTAGAAGGTATTGAAAAAACTATTGACACAATTTCTGAAGAAACTAAAGGATTAATAATGACTAATTTAGTTGATTTCGATATGCTTTATGGTCACCGCAATGACCCAGAAGGCTATTATAAAGCTTTATTTGAATTTGACACTTATTTACCTAATATACTTGCTTCTTTAAATGATGATGATCTGTTAATTATTACTGCAGATCATGGTTGTGACCCAGGACATCCAGGAACTGATCATACACGTGAATATGTACCATTACTAGTTTATAATAATAAGCTTAAGTCTGTGGATTTATATACTAGAGAGAGTTTTGCAGATGTAGGGCAAACTATTACATCTTTGTTAGAGGTAGGTAAGACACCAAATGGTAGTAGCTTCGCGGATGAACTAGTTAGATAGATTAATGATAATAAAAAAGGAGGTTCTTTTTTATGAACTTTGATCAAATTCAAGAAGCGAAGAACTTTATTGAAGACAAGATTGAAAAAACACCAGAGGCAGGGTTAATACTTGGCTCTGGGCTAGGGAGTTTAGCAGAAGAAGTTGATAATGTTGAATACATACCGTATAAAGATATTCCTCATTTTCCGGAATCAACAGTTAAAGGACATAAAGGTAGACTTGCTATAGGTACTTTAGAAGGAAAACAAGTTATGGCAATGCAAGGACGCTTTCATTACTATGAAGGTTATTCAATGAAAGAAGTTACATTACCTGTTAGAGTTATGCAAGCTCTAGGTATAGATAAAGTGATTGTGACAAACGCAGCAGGGGGAATTGATAAGAACTTTTCTGTAGGTGGATTAATGCTTATTCAGGATCATATCAACTTTTTTGGTGATAATCCTCTTATTGGTAAAAATGAAGATAGATTTGGAACACGCTTTCCTGATATGACATATGCTTATAATCCTGAATTAAGAGAAGTTGCGAAAAAAGCAGCAGATCAATTATCAATTAATCTATATGAAGGAGTTTATATGGGAGTGCCTGGTCCTTCTTATGAAACACCAGCCGAAATAAATATGGCACGAACGTTAGGTGCAAGTTCTGTTGGTATGTCAACAATTCCTGAAGTTATAGTAGCTAATCATGCTGGCATGAAAGTTCTAGGTATATCATGTATTACCAATATGGCAGCGGGAATTTTAGATAAACGTTTGACTCACGAAGAAGTACAAGAAGTTACCACTAGAGTAAAGGAAGAATTTCAACAACTTGTTAAAACTACACTTAAACAGATGTAGAAAGGGTGTGCCAATAATGAAAACTGATGATCTAATTATTAAGAAACGAGATAATAAAGAGCTAACTAAAGAAGAAATAGACTACCTAGTACAAGGGTATACTAAAGGTGACATTCCTGATTATCAAATATCAGCTTTTTTAATGGCCGCTTTTTTAAATGGTATGACTCAAGTTGAGACTGCCAATTTAACACAATCAATGGTTAACTCGGGAGAGACATTAGACTTATCATCTATTTCAGGAATTAAAGTTGATAAGCACAGTACTGGTGGAGTTGGTGATAAAACCACTTTAACACTAGGACCACTTGTAGCTTCAGCAGGGTTAAATGTAGCTAAGATGTCAGGAAGAGGGCTAGGTCACACAGGAGGTACAATTGATAAACTTGAAGCTTTTCAAGGTTTAAAAATAGATTTAACTATGGATGATTTTGTTGATAGAGTTAACAAACATAACATAGCTATTGTTGGTCAAACAAAAGATTTGGCACCTGCTGATGGAAAATTATATGCTTTAAGAGATGTCACTGGAACTGTTGATTCAATTCCTTTGATTGCTAGTTCTATTATGAGTAAAAAACTAGCGGCAGGGACGGATGCGATTGTATTAGATGTTAAAGTCGGTAAGGGTGCTTTTATGCAGACATTAGATGATGCAATAGCATTGGGGCATGAAATGGTAAATATAGGTGATAATTTAGGAAGGAAAACGATAGCTGTTATAAGTGATATGGACCAACCTCTAGGTAAAAATGTTGGAAATGCCCTAGAAGTTATTGAGGCTATTGATACACTTAAAGGTCAAGGTCCCAAAGATTTTGAGGATCTTTGTCTACATTTAGGTGCGAATTTACTTCTATTAGGTGAAAAAGTTGAAACATTACAACAGGGAAGAAATCTATTACAACAAAAAATAACAAATGGTGAAGCTTTAGAAAAGTTTGAAGAATTGATTAAAGTACAAAATGGAGATTATCGAGCAATTCATGATAATAGTAAACTACCAACCCCTAAGCACTCTAAAACGTTAAAAGCATCTACACAAGGGTATATTTCATCTTTAGATGCACGAAAGGTTGGGCTTGCTTGTGTGAATTTAGGTGCTGGTAGAAAAACCAAGGAAGATGAGATTGATTTATCAGTTGGTGTAGAATTATTAAAAAAAACCGGCGATAAAGTTAAAAAAGATGAACCTATTGCCAAGATATGGTACAACGAGGAACAAAAGTTAAATGATGCGCTACCAGTATTAGATATTTCTTATGAGATAAGTGAACAACCAACAGAGGATAAACATCTTATATATGGAATGATTACAATTGAATCAAATCCAGGTGAACTTGATCCAATTAATTAAATAACCAGATAGTGTAAATCAAGGGCCCATTTTCTAGGGGCCTTTTATTTTTTTACGAATTTTTAAAGCAACAATTACTAAAACTAAAAATAATAATTTTGTAAGTCAGGAGGGAATATAAAACTATGAGTTACAGCTGTACAAAGATTAAGACCGTTGTTTACTTTGTTATTGTGATATTTACACTTTCAATCTTGTTAGGTAGTATAAATCCTATTTATGCAAAATCAGAAATAAATTTAGACAGCTCTATTTACTTATTAGGTGAACCAAAAAGTGGTGTGATTCTAGAAGCAAGTAATATACATGAAGAAGTATATCCTGCTAGTATTACAAAGATTATGACGCTATTACTTACTCTAGAGGCACTAGAAAAAGATCAAATAAGTCTAAATGATGAAGTTGTAGTACCTAAAGAATCTGAAGGTATTCCTGGTACAACTGTCTTTTTGTCACAGGGAGATAAAATCAATGTTGAAGATTTAATTACTTCATTAGCTGTTGGGTCTGCAAATGATGCTTCAGTAGCATTAGCTAAGCATGTTTCTGGGACAAAAGAAAATTTTGTAGAAGATATGAATGATAGAGCTAAAGAATTAGGAATGAAAAATACCAACTTTGAAAATCCACATGGACTCCATCACGACGAGCATGTTACCACAGCCCATGATATATTTGTTATGTCAAAAGAATTAGATAATTATTCACAAATATATGATTGGTTATCTATTTGGTTAATCAAAGATTTTCTAAAAGGTGATAAAGTTTCAAAAGATGAAGAAGATGGTGTATATCTTAGTAATACAAATAGATTAATAAATGACTATCCGGGGTGTGATGGTTATAAGACTGGGTTTACTGAACAAGCCGGCCATTCTATTTCAGCAACAGCAGAACAAGATGGTGATCGCTTTATAGCAATTGTAATGGGAGAAGAAACATCGGAAGATCGTTTTGAAAATGCTATGAAGTTATTAGATTATAGCTTTGCAAATTACAGGACCGAAAAGATTTTTAATAAAGATGATATTTTAGCACAGACCACAATTTACAAAGGAGAAAAGGATAGGCTTCCTTTAAAAGCTAAACAGGATATGAAATTAGTATTAGATGAGGGAGAAGATGAGATAGAACTCCAAGAAGAATATAATATTCCAGAGGGAGTAATGGCACCTATAGAGAAAGGCGAAAAAGTGGGAAACTATAAAGTGTTAGCAGATGATAAACAGTATGAAATTGATTTAGTTTCTGCAGAGACTATTGAAGAAGCTAATTTTATTGACTATATGAGTAAGATGATCAACTATTGGGTTAAATTTGGAGACAACAGCAGTGACGATTGATTGCATTTTAGCGGGAAAAATTGTACTTTGTGCAATTTTTCCTCTAATAGAAGGAGTTTACTATTAATTAGTAGAATGACAAGTTTTGATTGGTAAAAATAAGATGGGGGAGGGTGATTTGAGTGGATATAAATGTGCAAAAAAAAGGAGAGAATTTAATTGTTCATCTCTCGGGAGAGTTAGACCATCACACATCTAACTTATTTCGAGAAAAAATTGATAGAGAGTTAAAAAAAGGTATTTATGATAATTTGGTTCTAGACTTATCTAATTTATCATTTATGGATAGCTCAGGAATTGGAGCTGTTTTAGGCAGATACAAAAAAATAAAATCTCAAAATGGACAAGTTTTTGCTTGTGGTATGAATGAACAAGTTAAAAAGTTAGCTGAGATGTCTGGTTTAACAAAAGTAATAAATTATTATCAAAATCTATCTGAACTAGAGAGAAAACTTTAGGAGGGGAGTAAAATGACTCAAACTGAAAATTATATGGAATTATGGGTCTCTAGTAACTCGCAAAATGAATCTTTTTGCCGTGTTGTTGTTGCAGCATTTGTCTCACGTATAGATCCAACGATTGAAGAGATAAATGATATCAAGACTGCTGTAAGTGAAGCAGTTACAAATAGTATAATACACGGTTACCCTAATGATAATGGGAACATTAAACTCACAGCAGAGATAAAGAAGGACGAATTGTTTTTAAGAGTACAAGATTTTGGTGTAGGTATAAAAAATTTGGATAAAGCGAAAGAACCTCTTTATACAACACGGCCTGAACTGGAAAGATCAGGAATGGGATTTACTATTATGGAAAACTTTATGGATGAAGTAGAAGTTAAATCAGCCCCAAATGAAGGAACTTTGATTACAATGTCTAAAAAGTTTTCTGATTCTAAGGAGTAGTGTATGACTACTAGTGTATTAAATAAATCTCATGAAACTTTAGATCAAAAAGAGATTCTAAAACTTATAAAAAAGTGGCAAAATGATGGGGATCGTGAAGCTAGAAAAAAAGTTATTGAACAAAATATCAAATTAGTTAAATCAGTAATAATGAGGTTTTCCGGTTCGGGCGTGGATAAAGAAGATTTGATTCAAATTGGTCTGATAGGATTAGTTAAGGCTGTAGATAGATTTGATACTAAAAGGAATGTAAAGTTTTCAACTTATGCTGTACCTCTTATAATCGGTGAGATAAAAACCTTTTTACGTGATGATCATCCTATAAAAATAAGTAGAAATTTAACTGATTTATTTAAAAAAGCTAAGGAAGTACGTAGATGGTTGACCTTAAAATTACGACGTGAGCCGACTGTTGGAGAGGTTGCTAAAGAATTAGAAGTTACTCGTGAAGAATTAGTAGCAGCAGAAGAAGCTAACCAATCTCCTGTTTCTTTAGATAAGCCTATTAATGACTCAAAGGATGAGAATCAAGGAGATCAAAAATTGTTATTAGATACCCTACCAGATACGCATTTTGATAATATAATTTTTAATAAATTAACAGTACAAGAAACTTTAAAAAAGCTTGATAAGCAAGAACGTCAATTAATAGTGCTAAGATACTATATGGAAAAGAGTCAGGGTGAAACTGGAAGGATTCTTGGATTAACACAAGTACAGGTATCTAGAATGGAAAAGAGAATCTTAAATTATCTAAAAGAGTATTTAAAAGATCCAGGTTAATATGAATAAAATCAGATTACGTTCACAAACTAATATTGAATTTTCTATCCAAGGAGGCTATAAAATGGAGACAGTAAAGGTAGTAGAGTTAGTTGGTGAATCACGGCATAGTTGGGAAGATGCAGTGAAAAATGCCGTACATGATGCGTGTAAATCAATAGATAATATTTCAGGTGTAGAAGTTTATAATATGACTGCAGGTGTACGTGATGGGGAATTAACAGAATATAAGGCGAATGTAAAAGTTGCTTTTGAAGTTACAAGATAAGCCTATTGCACCCGTTTAGGGTGCTTTTTTATGTATAAATCTATTTGTTAAGGGAAATCTAGTAAGGGGGTGAAAAAAATTATGGAAGATAAAATTAAAAATAATTATAGTCAGATTGCTAAAGAAAAACACCCTAAACCGCCTCTTGTTAAAAATGTTTTAACCGCTTTTTTTGTTGGAGGTTTTGTTTGCTTGATTGGTCAGGCAGTCCAAAATCTCTATATATACTTTGGTTTTAGCCCTGAAGATGCTCAAGATCCTACAGTTGCAACTATGATTTTTATAGCAGCTTTATTAACAGGATTAGGTGTTTTTGATAAAATAGCTAAATTTGCGGGAGCTGGAACGGCCATTCCAATTACAGGTTTTGCTAATTCTGTTACTTCGTCTGCTCTTGAATTTAAGCGTGAAGGTTTTGTTCACGGTGTAGCGTCAAAAATGTTTGTTTTAGCTGGATCTGTAATTGTTTATGGTGTTGTTACTGCTTTTTTTATTGGGTTGATATCAGCAATCATTTAGTAAGCTTCTTATATTGCTATGAAAGGAGCTCGACTTAAATTATGCGTGGAAAAAAACTAGGATCTCAAACGAATCGCTTATTATCTAAACCTTCTATAAAATCCACAGGTGTTGTGGTTGGTCCGAAAGAAGGACAGGGACCACTTTCGCAATACTTTGATGAAGTAAGTCAAGACGATTTATTAGGAATGCCAAGTTGGGAACAAGCTGAAAGTACTTATTTATATAAAGCATGTAAAAAGGCTTTAGGAAAAGCAGAACTAACTACATCAGACATAGATTTTTTTTATTCTGGTGACTTATTAAATCAAACAGCATCTTCAAACTTAGCAGCTAAAAAACTTGGTATCCCTTACTTTGGTCTGTTTGGAGCTTGTTCGACAATGACAGAAGGACTAATTTTAGCTTCTAAGGCTATTGATGGAGGGTATGCTAATAATGTTATGGCTGCGACGTCTAGTCATAACAAAGGTGCTGAAAGACAGTTTAGATTTCCTACTGAATATGGTGGTCAAAGACCTCCTTATGCTCAGTGGACAGTTTCAGGTGCAGGGGCAGCAATTATATCTCAAGAGGATGTAGGACCACAGATTAGCTATGTTACCACTGGTAAAGTGTTGGATTGGGGTATATCAGATGCTTATGATTTGGGATCAGCAATGGCACCTGCCGCTTATGACACACTTAAAAATCATTTAGAAGATACAAACCAACAAGTTTCAGACTATGATGCAATTTTTACTGGCGATTTAGGTATACAAGGTAGTTCAATGTTTAGAGAATTATGCGAAGATGATGGAATTGAAGTAGCTATGTACCATAATGATTGCGGTTTGTTAATTTATGGTAGTGACCAAGATGTTCATGGTGGAGCAAGTGGGTGTGCGTGCTCTGCAACAGTCACATATGGGTATGTTTTAAAATTATTTGAGCAAAATAAGTTATCAAGGGCCTTAATTATGGCTACTGGAGCATTACATAATCCGCAAATAGTACAGCAGAATGTTACAATTCCAACTATTTGTCATGCAGTGGTTTTAGAAAATATTTCTTCTAGTAATAATCAAAATGTTGGCGGTGATACTAGTGGGTAGTTATGTAACTGCTTTTATAGTAGGAGGGCTATTTTGTGTAATAGGACAATTACTTTTTGACTTGACTCGTTTCACTCCAGCACAGGTGTTAGTAGGTTTTGTTGTTGGAGGAGGTATATTATCAGGGATAGGTGTCTATGAACCATTAATTGAATTTGCTGGTGCTGGAGCTTCTATACCCATTGCGAGTTTTGGAAACTCTTTGGTTCAGGGAGCAATAGCAGAAGCAGCACAGTTTGGTATTGTAGGGGTTTTAACTGGTATGTTCGAACTAACGAGTACAGGCATTACGTCAGCAATTATTTTTGCTTTTATTATGGCATTAATTTTTGATCCCAAAGGTTAGGAGGGAGTTAATTGTCAGAAGATGTTCAAACTAAAAAAGTTGATGAAAAAATTTCTAATAATGTCAAATATATCGAAAAACATCTAGGGGCTGATATTAGCTTTGATGTAGTCATTAGAGAATTTAAGATTGGTAATAAAAAGGCTGTTTTGTCTTATATTGATACTTTTGGTGATGACCAAGTTATTACATTAATTATGCAAAATTTAGTTGATGTATCTCATGAAGAAATTGTACCAAATAGTTTTGAAAAAATATTAAAGAAAACTATTCCATATACAGAAATAGAAAAGAATTATCAATTAGATGACATTATTGATGAAATATTAGCCGGACAAATGGTATTATTTGTTGATGGGTCTAAAGAAGCTTTATTATTAGATACTAGATGGTACCCTGCTAGAGATCCAGAAGAACCTGATACTGAACGTGTAACAAGAGGATCGCGTGATAGTTTTGTTGAAACAATAATTTTTAATATTGGTCTTGTACGAAGAAGAATTAGAGATAAACGTTTAAGAGTAAAGCCATATCGAGTTGGTGAAAGAACTAAAACTGACATGGCCTTATTGTATATAGATGATGTAACAAACCCTGAATTGTTAGAAAACATAGAGGAAAAAATAAAAAATATTGATTTAGATGGTATCCCAATGGCAGAAAAGACAGTAGAAGAATACATTATAGAAGAGTTTTTGAATCCCTATCCTCAGGTGAGATATACAGAACGGTCAGACGTTGCAGCCATTCACTTATTAGAAGGGCATGTCGTTTTACTTGTAGATACTTCTCCATCAGCTATTATTGCACCTGCAACTCTTTTCCATCATGTTCAACATGCGGAAGAGTATAGGCAAAATGCCTTTACAGGTACCTATTTAAGATGGGTGCGATTTTTTGGGATATTTACAAGTATATTTCTTGCACCATTATGGTTATTATTTTCTTTAGAACCAGACTTATTACCTCCTGGCTTGGATTTTATCGGACCAGATGAAGTTGGACCAGTACCGCTTGCTATTCAATTTATTATGGCTCACTTCTTTATTGATTTAATACGATTAGCTTCAGTACACACTCCATCGCCCTTAGCTACTGCTTTGGGTTTAGTAGCCGCGTTATTAATTGGTGAGATAGCCGTTGAAGTACAACTCTTTACACCTGAAGTTTTACTGTATATAAGTATTGCAGCAGTTGGAATGTTCACTACTCCTAGTTTTGAATTACAATTAGCAAACCGAATACCTCATTTGGTATTTCTGATATTAATAGGAACATTTACAATTTATGGCTTTGTAATTGGGTTATTAGGATTTATTGTTCTATTAGCTAAAACAAAATCCTTTGGTGTTCCTTATCTTTGGCCATTATTTCCATTTAATTGGAATGCTTTATTATCCATTATATTTAGAAAACCAGTACCAATGAGAAGTTTTGGTAGACCGGATGCGTTAAAAACAAAAGATTACTACAGGAAGAGAAAGTAGAGGAGATAAATATGAAAATTGGAATCCCTAGAGGTCTTTTATATTACAATGACTTTCCATTCTGGAAAACATTCTTTGAAAACCTAGGACATCAAGTAGTGCTGTCCCAAAAAACAAATAGGGATACTTTAACTCAAGGTGTTAACTTTGCAGTTGATGATGTTTGTTTACCAGTTAAAGTATATTTTGGTCATGTACTACAGCTACTAAAGGATTCTAGTATAGATAAAGTATTTATTCCTAACGTTATTAGTAACAAAAAAGCTAAATATTATTGTCCAAAGTTATTCGCTATATCAGACATAATTAGCAATATGTCTGATATGGCGAATAATAAATTATTAGAAATTGAGGTTAATGCACAAAAGAGTAGAAGACACTTTTTTTCTCAATTGTTGAAGCTTAGCAATGAGTGTGGTACTAGGTCATACATAACTACTTTATTAGCTCATCAAAAAGCAAAAAAAGAACAAAATTTGTATATAAAAAAATTAAAGCAAGGATATTTACCTACTGAATTACTAGAAAATAATACAGATTTGAATGATAATACAGAAATTTTGAAAATTGGCGTCTTTGGTCACACCTATAACGTAAATGATGAATTTATTAATATGGGTATTTTAAATAAACTTAGAGAGCTAAAAGCAAAACCTGTTACAGCAGAAATGTATACTGATTCAGAACTAGAATATGGTCTTAATAGATTATATAAACCTACCTTTTGGTCTTTTGGAGAAGAAATTTTAGGTGCTAGTTTAAGACAGATAGATAAAAGAGAAGTAGATGGTGTGATATTACCTGTGGCTTTTGGGTGTGGACCAGATTCACTAATTATAGAGATTTGCGAACGTGAATTTTCTGAAAACAATATTCCGTTATTGATATTAACATTAGATGAACATACCGGTAAAGCAGGTTTAAATACAAGGGTTGAAGCTTTTATTGATATGTTAAATAGGAGGAGAGAGGCAATATGAAAGTAACTTTTCCCCATATGGGAAGTCTTTTTTTACCTATGAAATCACTTTTTAGGTCATTAGAATTAGATATAATTTTACCACCACCTATTACTCAAAAAACTATCGAAATAGGTTCAAAACATTCACCAGAGTTTGCTTGCTTTCCTTTAAAGATAAACGTAGGAAATTTTATTGAAGCGTTAGAAGAAGGTGCTGATACCATAGTGATGTTAGGTGGTGTGGGTCCTTGTAGATTTGGTTATTATGCTGAAGTACAAAAAAGGATATTAAAGAGTTTAGGTTATGATTTTAAAATGATTGTAATAGAACCACCTAGAGGTAACTTGAAAGAGATGTTAAAAGAATTAAACTTAATACGAAATAATATATCGTGGAACAAAGTTTTGAATTCGATACAATTAACATACAAAAAAATTAGATTACTAGATGAATTAGATAAAAAAGTCAAATATGTAAGACCAAGAACCACTTATTATAGAGAGATAGATAACATTGAAAAAGAATTTCAAGATAAAGTATTAAACATAGAAAGTAACAGTCAATTAGATGAATTGTTAGAGAAAACAGAAAAAACACTAGATCAATTAATAAATAAAAATTTTGAGCCAATAAAAATTGCGTTAGTCGGTGAAATCTATATGGTATTAGAGAGAACTGCTAATATGGAGATTGAAAAATTATTAGGAGAAAGTGGAGCGCAAGTAAGTAGAGGTATTTACCTTAGTGATTGGATAATCGACAATGTAGTGTGTGGGTCTTTGGGTTTAAGTAAAAATAAAGAAATAAAAGAAGCCGCAAAACCCTATATTAGTAGATTTGTAGGGGGACATGGTCAAGAAACTGTTGGTGAAGCAGTTTTAAAAGCACAAGAGGGCTATGATGGAATAGTTCATCTTCTTCCTTTTACTTGCACTCCAGAAATAATAGCACAAAGTGTAATGCCGAAAGTTAGTAAAGATTTAGATATTCCCTTTTTAACTATTGTAATGGATGAACATAAAGGCGTAGCAGGTTTAAAAACAAGGATTGAAGCTTTTACTGATATGCTACACCGTAAAAATCAAATGACTGCAAAAGCAACCTAAATTAAGGTTGCTTTTTTAAATTTTATAACTATGGTATAATGTAGTAAGTATAAAAAGGAGGCTGATCCCACCTATGAAGGTAATAACTTCTCATCAGAATTTAGATTTCGATGGATTGGCCGCAATGATCGGATATAATATTTTAAATAAAGATAGTAAAATGGTAGTCCCGCCTAAGTTAAATCAAAATGTGCGAGCCTTTTATTCACTGTATAAAGATATGTTTCCCTTTATAGAAAAAATAACATTTAATATTAATGAAATAGAAGAGTTGATAATAGTAGATACACGAGATGAAAATAGAATTGGCAAACTAAAAGATGCAGTCGGTAAAGTCAACAAATTGGTATTATATGATCATCATCTACATAAAAACATAACTAGAACACCGACTTATGAGTTATGTGAAGAAATAGGAGCAACAACAACAATATTAGTAGAAAAGATAAAAGAAAATTGTTTAGATATAACATCGATAGAAGCAACAGTATTAGCACTTGGTATATATGAAGATACAGGAAATTTAACATATAATAGTACAACGACTCGGGATGTAAAGGCAGTTTCTTTCTTATTAGAACAAGGTGCTCAGCTTGAGATAATAAGAGATTATGTTACTTTAAACTTAACTGATAACCAACGTCTTTTACTTGATGAACTTTTAGATAATACTAATCATATTTCGATTAACGACTATCAAATTGGGGTTTCTGTTGCAAAACAGGATGAGTATCTCAATGGGGCTGCAATTTTAGTGCATAAACTTATGGAAATAGAAAATGCCGACCTATTTTTTATAATCGTGAAAATGGGGAAAAAAGTATTTTTGATTGGAAGAAGCAAAAGAGAAGAAATTAGTATACCAAGGATCTTAAAACCATTTGATGGTAAAGGACATGATCAAGCAGCTTCTGCTGTCATAAAGGATGTAAGTATACATGAAATTAAAGAAAAGTTAATTGAATCATTGAAGTTGCGACTTCCGGTGCATATTTGTGCTCGTACAATTATGTCTTCCCCTGTCAATATCATTTCTGCGTCAACAACTATTAACAAAGCAGAAAAGTTATTGCATAAATATGGCCATAGTGGACTTCCTGTAGTAAATAGTAATCAAGACGATAATGCTAATAAAGAAGAATTATTAGGTATAATTTCCAGAAGAGATGTTGAAAAAGCTAAACATCACGGATTTGGGCATTCTTCAGTAAAAGGATATATGTCACAAAAGCCGATAACTATAACACCTGATGCGACCTTAAAAGAAATTCAACATTTAATAGTATCAAACGATATTGGTAGATTACCTGTGGTTGATAATAATGACAATCTTGTAGGAATAGTTACAAGAACTGATTTGTTACAAATACAACATGGAATTGAAAATAAAGAAACAGAAAAAAATAACTTTTATCTAGAAGAGTTAGAAAAAAACACTACTGATATAACGGAGTTAATGACTAAACGTTTACCAGATAAAGTTATGGGAATATTATATTTAATTGGTAAAAAAGCTGATAAAGAAGGATATAAAGTTTATGGAGTCGGTGGATTTGTAAGAGATCTCTTACTGGGAAAAGATAATTTAGATTTAGATTTAGTAGTTGAAAATGATGCGATTAGTTTTGCAAAATCACTAAAAAATTACTTAAATGGCAAACTAAAAACCTTTCCACAATATCAAACAGCAAGACTTACTTTACCTTCAGGAAAGCATGTTGATTTTGCTACTGCTAGAATTGAATACTATGCGTTTCCTGCTGCTTCACCTGAAGTTGAGCAAAGCACTATAAAACAAGATTTATATCGAAGAGACTTCACCATAAATACTTTAGCAGTTAAATTAAATGGTTCAACTTTCGGTAAATTATTAGATTTCTTCGATGGTGCGAAAGATTTAAAAGAAGGAATAATTAGAGTATTATACAATCTTAGCTTTGTAGAAGACCCTACTAGAATTTTTCGAGGTATACGTTTCGAAGCACGGTTTAACTTTACTATTGAAGATCAGACTTTATTATTTATGAAAAATAGTTTGATTACAGGTGTATTAGATAAGTTACCTGGTGAAAAATTATATGAGGAGTTTAGAAATGTCTTTTATGAGGAAAATTTCATGGATGCTTTAATGAAAATGGATGAGATAGGAATATTTGAGAATATTTTCCCTGATCTGAAATTGAATGAGAATAAAATCGAAACTATCTCTATTATTCAGGATATATTACAGTGGTATGAACAAAGGTCATATAATAAGTCTGTGAGTAAAGAGGTTCTTATTTTCTCTTGTTTGTTCTATGATCAACCAGCCCCAATAGTAAGTTCTTTATCTGAACGACTAAAGATACCAACAAAAATACGTGAAGTGATTTTTACAACAATTAATCATGAGAACTATTTAACTAAAAAGTTAGAAGAAGATTTAAAAAATAGCGAGTTAGTAGAGTTATTAGATGGATATCCTTTAGAAACTATTTTATTTGTACTTGCAAGAAAAGATAATAAGAGTATAAAAGAAAAAGTTTATTATTTTCTTGAAAATCTCAAAGGTGTCGGAATAAGTATAACCGGTGAAGACTTGAAAAATCTAGGAATTAAGCCCGGGCCTATATATAAAAAAGCATTAGAAGAGGTTAGAAAAGCAAGATTAGATGGAATTGTATCTACCTCTGAAGAAGAGCTTGAATATGTTTTAGATTTTTTTGCTAAGAAAGGAGAAAGATTAAATGGGTAATTTCTTTTTAGGAAATATACTTTATATATTACCAGCTTTATTAATTGCTTTAACAATACACGAGTATTCACATGGTAGAGTGGCTTACTATTTAGGAGATAATACAGCTAAAGCCCATGGAAGATTAACTCTAAATCCTTTAGACCATTTAGATCCTATCGGTTTATTAATGCTTGCTATGGCAGGTTTTGGTTGGGCAAAACCTGTGCCTGTTAATCCAGTGAATTTTAGAAGAGACATATCTATGCGCCAAGGTATGTTATTCGTATCATTAGCAGGGCCTGTAAGTAATCTGATTATGGCTTTTATCTTTTTGGTAGTGTCTGATATTTATGTGAGAATCACAGAACCTATGTTTGCAGGACATTCCGTCCAAATTACGCTAGCACAAACACATGAAGTTTTGCAATGGATAGTTACTTTGAATATTTTTCTAGCAGTGTTTAATCTTATACCAGTTCCCCCTTTAGATGGATCTCGTATATTAAGATCACTATTACCTAGAAAGTTCGAGGGGTATTTTGATTATTTAGATCAATATGGTTTTATTATATTAATTTTTCTGATAATCTCAGGAGCTATTGGAACAGTATTAGGTCCGGTATCAAATGCCATATTAACAGTATTATATACTCCATTTCAGCTATTTTAATGGTGGTGTGAAACATGAAATACCAAATTACTCTTCCAAACTTTGAAGGACCTTTAGATCTCTTATATCATCTTGCTAAAAAAGCAGAAGTTGACATTTATGAAGTATCAATATCAGAGATCACTGATCAGTATATCTCATATATTGAAGAATGGGAAAAGTTTAACCTAGAAATAGCTAGTGAGTTTCTCGTAATGGCAGCAAGATTGATGGAGCTTAAATCTAAGCAACTTTTACCTAAGACTCCTTCTTCTGTTGATGAAGAAGATGAAGAAGATCCTAAACAACAATTGATAAATCAAATTATCGAATATAAGTTTTTTAAAGAAATAGCTCATCATTTAAAAGAAAAAGAGAATGAAAGACTACAGGTTTATTGGAGAGAAGAAGCGATTAAGCCGGATGAAAAAAAAGAACTTAAAATAGGTGAGCTAAAAATACACGATCTATTAAAAGCAATCCATAATGTATTAAATAAGCAAAAAAAGGATAATGCAATAAAAAATATTGAAACAAAAGAAATATCAATATCAGAACAAAAAGAAATGTTGTTAAGATTACTAAGATGTAAAAAAGGTATAATGTTTGAAGAATTATTTGAAAAGATTTCATCAAAAGCGGAAATAATTGCAACTTTTCTTGGATTACTCGATATGGTTAAAGAAAGAAGGGTAGATATATCTCAACAGGACATTAGTAGTCCACTTTGGATTAATTTAAGAAATGCCCCAAAATAATCGTATAGGGGGAAGGTAAATGGAAGCTAAAGAATTAAAAGGACTTATAATAGGGATTTTATTTACTAAAGGTGATGCAATCTCTTACAGAGAAATTGCACAAATTTTAGAACAGGATATATCTGTAATACGCGAAGTGATAGCAAGTTTAAAAGAAGAGTTATCTTCATCTAATTGGGGGGTAGAAATTAGTAAAGTTGCAGGTGGAATACAACTTACAAGCAAACCCAGACTAAAACCTTACATAGAAAAAATGTTTGGCACTGATAAAAGCAGAAGACTCAGTCAAGCAGCGTTAGAAACGCTTGCTATTATTGCATATCGTCAACCCATTACTAGAGTTGAAATAGAAGAAATAAGGGGCGTAAAAGTTGATAGAGTATTGTATTCCTTAGTAGAGAAAGAATTGATTGAGTCATTGGGACGAAAAGATGTTCCTGGTAAGCCTATACTATTTGGGACTACCAAAAAATTTCTGCTTCACTTTGGTTTGAATTCTATTGATGACTTACCTCGTCCTGAGGATTTCTCTGAAAACTTATTCGAAAATGTCCAATAAAAGATTCGCTAAATTGCAATATTAAGTTGAACTAGTTTCCAACTGTAATATAAAAATTGTTACTTAAATAGAACATTGCACTGTTCTAAGAACGCCTCGTCTGGAGATAAGTGGATCCGTCTGGGTAAGGTATGTACCAGGTTTGAACTTTAGCAATTGCTTGTGATGAAAAATCAGAGAGCCCCTTTTAGGATGAAACGTCTAATCAAGCCGTTATGTTGTTCGTTAGTTCCTCTTTCTCTAGAAGAGTAAGGATGTGTAAAGTAAACTTTGGTGTTACTAATTTCTCTAAAGATGCTAGATCTGCAAACTCTAAATCATTATCAGCAGTAAAGCTCTTGAAGACTTTTGAAAAACTATCACTTATTTCATAAGCCAGGTTTGCTAAAGTTTCTTGTACAGCTTCAGTCGTTTTAGCAGGAATCTTACGTATAATTTCTTTGCGAGTTTTCCTCTCAGTAATAGTTAGTAACACAGGTTCAGTTGTTTTCTTAACAATCACGATGTCAATTTCCTAGTGACCAAATACTTGGCGATCATTTACTTCTTTAGGTCGTTCGCTAATACTCGTTCCTAAAATATTTTTCGTTTTCTAATTCGTTTAAGTTTAGTCCTGCGTCTAGTCTTTAGCGGTAGATCGATGTTTTTAATATTGAGTAAACTTGCATAAACGTAATTATAGAACTTTTTAGTTGATACCATAGTCTCTTTAGGGAACTTGTTTTGTCTTTTGATAGACCCACAAATATAATCCAAAGAAAACTTGGAATTTCAAAACAAATTTGTAGCATGATTGATGAATTCTTCACATTGTAAAAACTTAAATTTAGGTCCACAGTTCTTTCGGTTCTTTTCATATATTCCTTTAGCTGTATCTGGATAATAAATTTGACATAGTCTAAGAGCCTTGATTTGGTTACTGTGCCTCTTTTTAGTTCATTTCGAAAGTGTTTGATGCTCTATTTAAAATTTTTTCAATAGCGTAGGGAGTGTAGCTTGTTTATGCAGTAACTCAATTTTTCCTCGCTCGAAATCATTTAGGTGTTTATTCTTGCGGGAAGTTGGTGTATCATTTAAAGTGATCCATAGTGTGCACCATTCCTGTAATTAGTTTTTTCTGGCGAATTAATTATATTACAGTTGGGTCCACTATGGAGTTTTTTATTTAGTCCAATTTGATTTTACAATTAAGCCAATAAAAGATTCATAAAAAATCCGATGGTATTAAATACCATCGGATTTTCATATTTTATCTAGATTTTGGTAAGAATATTAGTTAAAAGAAATAGGTGAGTGGTAAAAATGGGGTTAAAGAAGTTTGTTTTCGTAATACCATTATTTTATATATTCATGTTAGTTAGTCCGATAGTTGTAACAGTTAGTGCAAGAAAAGCTCAGAAAGATGAAGATATTTCTTTAGTTATTGGGTTGTTATGGAACTTAATCAGTTTTAAAGTTAAAATACCGTATTTAATTTTCAACCAAAGTAATCTAAAAACAGAAACTGATTTACAAACTAAAAAAGGGCTCTTAGGGAGGTTAGGTCTAAATATAAATCTAAAACAAAGATTATCAAAGAGTGTATGCAGTAAAGAAAATTTACTGCAAATGGTAATTTTACTTTTAAAATATATTACTTTGCATAAACTAATCATTAAAGCAGGTGTTGGGGTAGCAGATGCCTTTTATACTGCCATGCTTAATGGCGTAGGCTGGACTATTTTAGGAAATATGGATCATTTACTAAAGCATTTGAAAAAAACAAAAAACTTTTATAAAGACTTCGCTATTGTACCTTATTACGACAAATTATACTTAGATACTTATTTTGAGTGTACATTTCACTTACATGGGTATCAAATCACATTAATTGGGTTATCATTAATGATTAATGGACTAAAAAGGAGGTTATTAAAATGGAAGAACATCCCATCCAAGGCTTGATGAAAACCGCGATGGAAAGTATTCAAGGTATGGTTGAAGTAAATACGATTGTTGGTGATGCAGTAGAAACTCCTGATGGTAAAGTTATAATTCCTATATCTAGAGTGAGTTTTGGTTTTGCCGCAGGTGGTAGCGAGTTCGAACCTGAAAATACAGAAAGCAAAGAAGATGACTCTGACCTTCCCTTTGGAGGTGGGAGTGGTGCTGGTGTTTCAGTGCAACCTGTAGCTTTTTTGGTTGTTGGAAATGAACAAGTTCGATTAATGACAGTAGATAATTCTCCCTTGTGGGATCGGTTAGTTGATGTAGCACCTCAACTATTAGATAATTTGAAAACTATGACTTCACACAAAAATGAAAATAATGGTTCTAGTGATACGCCCCCAAAAGAGTAGTTGGGGGCATATTTTTTTTTATTACTTAATATATTTGAAATATAAAAACATATACAAAGGAGTTAGGTGAATGTGAAAAATTTTAATTTTTTTATTATAGTAATTGTAATATTAATGTGTATATCACCTACACATCTATTTGGGAATGAAGAGATTTCACAAGAAGATATTTCTGCTAAAAGTGTGAGTTTAATGGACGTATCAAGTGGACGTATTTTATATGAACATAATAGTGATGAAATATTACCTATGGCAAGTATAACTAAAGTAATGACAGCGTTGGTAGCACTAGAAGAGGGTGACTTAGAAGATAAAGTAACTGCTAGTGAATCTGCTTCTAACGTAGAGGGTTCTTCGATATACTTATCAAAAGGTGAAACATTAACATTAGAAGAAATGCTTTATGGTTTAATGTTAGAGTCTGGAAATGATGCTGCTCATGCAATAGCAGAATACGTTTCTGGATCCGTACCCGATTTTGCTCAGAAAATGACGGATAAAGCACATAAAATTGGTGCAAAAAATAGTAAGTTTAAAAACCCTCATGGGTTGCCCGCTGAAAATCATTACACGACAGCTCATGATATGACTATAATTGCAAAAACAGCACTTAATAATGAAAAGTTAGCAGAGATAGTTAGTACAAACGAATATACAATTCCTTGGCCTGCAAATGATGATGTAAAAAGACGATATTTGAATAATGATAACAAATTACTTGATAAATTGGATATTTCTGATGGGGTGAAAACAGGTTGGACTGATGAAGCAGGGCGATGTCTGATATTTTCTGCTAGTGTAGATGGAAAACAAATAGTAGGGACATTGTTAAATGCTTCAAATATGTTTCAGGACGCTGAAAATTTAATCAACTATAGTTTTGACAATTTCAAACAGAAGAAATTGCTCCAAAGTGGTCAACTTGTACGAACTGTTCCAGTTGAAGGTGGGAGAATTTCTAATATTTCTCTTATAGCTAGTAGAGATATAGTTAAACCACTTAAAGAGGAAGAGTCGGAATCTTTAAGTTACAATTTGAAATTACCAGAACAATTAAAAGCACCTCTAGATAAACACGAGGTTGTGGGAAGAATAGAAATCATATCACAGAATGATGTTATTGGAGAAGCGTCATTATTGACCTCAAGAGACGTAGAGCGTTCCTTTTTCAACAGATTTTTTAATCTAGACTGGTAGTAGAAACAGGGGTGGGAAATTTGGTAAATATAATTTGGATGTTTTTCATTATTGGAGGATTTATATTTGCTTTTATTAATGATAATGTGGAAGATGTGACTCAGGCCTTATTTGATTCAGCTGATGAAGCGGTTAGCTTAGCAATTGGATTGATAAGTATAATGACATTTTGGTTAGGTATCATGAAGATAATAGAAAAATCAGGACTTATAAATTTAATTAATAAAGCTCTTACTCCTTTAGCTAGGTTTTTATTTCCCGGTGTACCTATAGATCATCCTGCTATGAACGCTATATTGATGAATATGAGTGCAAATCTTCTTGGTATGGGAAATGCTGCCACCCCTTTTGGCTTAAAGGCTATGGAGCATCTACAAGAGTTAAACGAAAAAAAAGATACAGCTACAAATGCTATGTGCACATTTTTAGCAGTTAATACTTCAAGTTTAACTTTAGTACCTACTGCTATTATAGGAATCAGAAGTGCAGCAGGTTCAAACGAGCCTGCTGAAATAGTTGGAACAACTGTTTTGGCGACTTTTTTATCCTCTCTAGCTGCTATAACAGTTGATAAATTCCTACAGAAAGTAACTCGTTAATGGGGAGGTATAAGATGCTAGAAATTGTTAATTTTCTCTCTAAATGGGCTGTTCCTGCTATGATCATTACTACTTTATTATATGGTCACTTTAAAAAAATTAGTGTCTTTGATGTATTTATTGAAGGGGCAAAAGAAGGCTTTGATACTGCAGTTAAACTCATTCCGTCTTTAGTTGCTATGTTAACGGCATTAGGAATATTTCGAGCCAGTGGTGCTATGGATTTTTTATTAGACTTAATACAACCGGTAGTTCAAGCTTTCAGAGTACCAGGTGAAATTATTCCCATGGCTTTAATGCGTCCTATTTCGGGGTCTAGCACCTTTGCAATGACAACTGATTTACTACACACACATGGGCCTGATTCTTTAATAGGAAGAATAGCCTCTACTATGCAAGGAAGTACTGATACAACACTGTATGTGCTTACAGTTTACTTTGGTTCAGTTGGAATTAAAAAGACAAGACATGCACTTGGTGTTGGATTAGTTGGTGACTTTGTAGGATTTGTAGCTTCAGTAGCTATATGTTTATTAATTTTTGGGTAAAGATAAATAAAGGATTTATTTTATTTACAACGAAATATATTAAAGCAATACTTTATAATTTAAGGGGGAATAATAATGTCAAAAGTGGAACAAAAATTACAAAGTCTAGGAATTGAATTACCTGAGCCACCTAAGCCTGTAGCGTCTTATGTCCCAACAGCAAAAACAGGTAATCTTGTGTTTGTTTCTGGTCAATTACCTTTAGTTTCTGGTGATCTTAAATATGAAGGTAAAGTGGGAGAAGATGTCTCTTTAGAAGAAGGAATTGAAGCAGCTAAACAATGTACTATTAACTGTCTAAGTGTTATAAAAGGAGAAATTGGCGATCTAGATAAAATAACAAAGATTGTAAAGTTAACAGGATATGTGAGTAGTGCTACTAATTTTAATAAACAGCCACAAGTTATAAATGGAGCTAGTGATTTCATAGGAGAAGTATTTGAAAAAAAAGGAGAACATTCAAGAGCTGCAGTCGGCGTGAGTGAACTACCCCTTAATAGTCCTGTAGAAATTGAAATGATAGTTGAGGTTTCTGAATAACTAGTTAAACATCAAAAGCTTTTTAGCTTTTGATGTTTTTTAATGTGTAGTAATTTTAGGCTGGATACTTTCATATGTAATAATATGAACTATATTTAAAAAGGAGTATCCAGATTCAATGACAATTTTACATGGGATTTATTTGTTTTTCATTTTTTTAATAATAATAACAATGTTGGCTAGGAAAAATGTTATAGCAGTATGCTTATTAGGTACTTTTTTAATTGGATACGTTTTTCATGACTATTCTGTTTTACTAGGCTTACAAACCTTATTTTGGTCTATGTTAAGTGCTGGTAGTGAGTTACTAGATTTAATACTATTGATTGCTCTTATGACAGCAATGATTAAAAGTTTGCAAGCAATAAATGCTGATGAGAAAATGATTAAACCTTGTACATATCTTATGATAACGTCAAGTGTCTCATATTGGGTATTAGGAATAGTAATGTATATTTTATCACTATTTTTTTGGCCGACACCAACGACAGCATTGGTGGGTACTATAATTGTACCAGCTGCAGTAAAATCTGGCTTAACGCCAATGGGAGCTGCTGTTAGTATGACAATATTAGGACATGGTATGGCTTTGAGTGGCGATTTTATAATACAGGGGGCTCCTGGTTTCAGTGAAAGAGCGATTGGTCTTGAACCAGGTACAATAGTGTTTGAAGCAGCACTTTTATCAATAGTAACAGGTAGTGTAGCGAGCATAATAGCATTTTTTATGTACAAACAAGAATTTTGTCAAGATAAAACTGAAGTGAAAAAGCATAAATTAGTAAAAAAAGATTCTTATAAACAAAGCTTTAAATCAACACTACTAGCTATAGTAGTACCGTGTATTTTTATAGGAATTCTAATATTAATGATTTATTATGACATCCAGGGTAATGAGGCTACAGCTTTACTTGGAGGCACAGCATTAATTATAATTATAATAGCCAATTCTACAGTATATGGAATAGGTTTTTTAGATCATATCGCTAATTATTTAACTGAAGGTTTTGTTTTTTCAATTAAAGTTTTTAGTAAAGTTATACCTGTAACAGGTTTTTTCTTTCTAGGTTCTTCTCAAACATATAATATACTTGGAAAAGAGGCGAATGAGATACTGTTTGACATAGCGATAGTTTTTACAGAACATGTACCATTGAATTCTTTTATAGTCGTTTTAGGCAACCTGATATTGGGTATAATATCAGGTTTAGATGGCTCTGGTTTTTCTGGTATTGCACTTACTGCTAATTTTGCAGAAGTGATTTCTAATACGATGGATGTATCAATTGCACCGCTTGCTGCAATTGGTCAAATGGGGGCAATTTGGACTGGTGGAGGAACCTTAACGTCATGGGCTTTTGGCCTTGTTGCAACTGCTGGTGTTGTTGGAGTAGATCCTATTGAATTAGCTAGAAAAAACTTCATCCCAGTTCTTGTTGGGTTATTAAGTTCAAGTTTGGTTGCTGTTATAATTATGTAATAAGGAAGCATTCCTGTAATGAATTTAAATGAAGAATGATAAAAAAAGTACCTCCTGCTAATATACGAGGTGTCGTCACTGAAGTCGACCCTTAACGACCCTTAATTAAAATAGCAGAGGAGGTACTT
>NZ_NIQC01000008.1 GCF_002216005.1 Natranaerobius trueperi | reverse complement strand
TACTACAACCAATATTTGAACCAACATTTTCTGATAATAGCTTTGGGTTTAGACCAAACCGTAATGCCCAACAAGCGATCAAAAGGTCAAAAGATTACTACGCCCAAGGCTACAAATATGCAGTTGACATAGACCTAGCAAAATATTTTGACACTGTGAACCATGACTTGTTGATAGGTATGGTAAGGGAACAAGTAAAGGATGAAACCATCATACGACTCATACGAAAATTTCTAAAGAGTGGAGTTATGTCAAATGGGCTTTTGAGCCCTTCTACCAAAGGTACTCCACAAGGTGGAAACCTGTCTCCACTACTTAGTAATATCTACCTCAATAGTTTTGATCGACTACTTGAAAAGAGGGGACATAAATTTGTGAGGTACGCAGATGACTGTATCATCTACGTCAAAAGTAAGAGAGCCGCTGAAAGAGTAATGACCAGCTGTACAAAATACCTCGAAGAGAAATTAAAACTTAAGGTGAATCGAGATAAGAGCAACATTGGGAGCCCACTTAAGCTTAAGTTTCTTGGCTATTCCCTCTACAAAGTTAGAGGGAAGGTTGGAATCCGACCGCACCAGAAGTCCGTAAAACGGTTCAAGGACAGGGTACGTCAGATAACAAGTCGTAAACGTGGTAGATCGATTCAAAAGATACTTAAAGAGCTTAAAGTATTCACCACAGGCTGGTTAGGCTATTTCTCCATCGCAGATATGAAGAATAGAATCACTGCCCTTAACGAATGGATTAGGCGTAGAATTCGAATGTACTTGTGGAAGCAATGGAAGAAAATAAGTGCGAGGTTTAAGAACCTCAAACGACTTGGAATAGCTAAAGGGAAAGCTTGGGAATGGGCAAACACTCGGAAAGGTTATTGGCGGATAGCCAATAGCTGGATATCATCAAGGTCATTAACAAATGAATACCTCGCATCAATTGGATATGATGACATATCCAAAAGATACGAGGCATTGCACTCAAACCATTGAACCGCCAAGTACCGGACGGTATGCTTGGTGGTGTGAGAGGTCGGTAGATAAATTAATTATCTACCTCCTACTCGATTCAATAACCAGATATGGACCAATGGGATACTATTTTTAAGGGAATTGGAAAAAGTACCTTTATAAAAATAATTACGAATTTAAAATACCCTTTCATAAAAGAGACATAGATAAAATTGTTTGTTATATCTCAAAGCGATAGGGAATAATAAGATACTTATACTAATTGAAATATAGAGCTTTATGAATTAGAGTACATCATTAAATTAGAAAATTATTATTATATAGCCATTTTAAACCTAATATCTGGTTTTAACTAACTATTAGAGAGTTATATTATGCGTATATTAGAAAGGATTACGATAACTTTAATCGAACTGTACGTATAGTAAAAATTTACATTGATTTATCGGAGGGATTACTATGTCTGTAATAAAACAATTCGACCAGAAGTTTCATGGAGGAAGCACTTCATATATGATGGCTACTATATTAGCTATGTTAAAAAATATAGATGACAAAGGAATTGCTGATATAAAGGATGTAGAAGATAACTTTTATAATTTTTATCTGTATCGCTATAAAAATGGAAAGAAGCCGGAAAAAGAAGGAACAAAAATGTATAAAGCAGGCCAACTAACTAGATCAATTAATGATATTATTGGGACACCCATTAATGCATTAAGAGATTTTATAGATTATGATGGCTCAAATAAGATAAAGTTTCGTGAAAATGTTTTTGCCGAACTTAAGAAGGGCTATAATCTATTAGAACTTAGAAAGGTAGCTTATAAACAACTTTACGATTATTATAAGAAAATAGATAATAACTGGCTTAAAATAGATGATCTGAAAGAATTAGATTATGGATATACAGTATCTGAAGAAGATATAGCATCAATCTTAGGTCAAAATCTGGTAAAAGAAATTTCCCCAATCGAAGTTGATGAATTAAAATCGGTAATTATTTTGTGTACGATAGATGGACAAGAATACCCTAATGAGTGGTTAGATGATAAAAAAAATTACTTAAAATATTATCTAGATGGTCATGAAATTGATGATGTCACAGAATATAATGAGAAAATTAATTCGAACCAGGCGATAATGAAGTTTAAAGATAAAAGATATTCGGTATTACCTTTTGTTCGAGAAGAAAAGAATTCACTTTTTTATTTTGAGGGTGAGTTTGAGATACAAAGTATAGAAAAAGATGAGAGGGGGCATTCATATTTTATACTGGAAAGAAATATCCCCTTAACTAAATATGCTAGACTATCTGATGGAAATAAACATTCTAATCAAACTAAAAAAGAAGAGTTTAATGCTAATTTTCTAAGTGAAGTAAGTAATCATGTATCTTCATTTGTACATAGTAAAGGGTTTGTGTTTTCAAAAGAAATGATCAAAAACTTCTTACTATCTTTAAAATCTAAACCTTTTGTAATATTAGCTGGAATATCTGGGACAGGGAAGAGTAAATTAGTGGAGTTAGTTGCAAACTCATTAGGAGCAACTAGAGAAAATGGTCAGTTTAATTTAATTCCAGTACGTCCAGATTGGAATGATAGCTCTGACCTATTAGGTTATAAGAACTTACAAGGAGAGTTTGTTGAAGGTGAACTAACTAAGATTATAAGAAAAGCAGAGAATGATTTAGAACATCCATACTTTGTCTGTTTAGACGAAATGAATCTAGCAAGAGTAGAATATTATTTCAGTGATATTTTAAGTGTAATGGAAACTAGAAAAAACCAAGGAAATAAAATTATAAGTTCACCAATGCCAGTAGAGGGGTTAGGTGAAAAATTAATTTTCCCTGAAAACCTCTACATTATTGGTACAGTTAATATGGATGAAACTACTCATTCCTTTAGTCGTAAAGTTTTAGACAGGGCAAATACAATTGAGTTTAATGAAGTTGATTTAAATCATCTTCCTGATGATATACCAACTGAAGATGTTTTACCTAAAAAAGCTCATAATAATGTGTTTAAAACTAGATATCTAACATTAAAGGACTGCTATCAGGGTAATGAAGATTATATTAAAAAACAAGTAGAATTATTAGAACAAATTAATTCTACTTTAAAAGAAGCTGGATTACATATTGGGTATCGAGTACGAGATGAATATTGTTTTTATTTAGTAAACAATAGATACTATGGTCTATTAACTGAAAATACGGCAGTAGATTTTCAGTTAATGCAAAAGATCCTCCCAAGAATTCAAGGTAGTTCTCTAAAAGTAGAGGAAACATTAGAAAAGATAATTGATTTATGTTCTAGTAATTATCCTTTAACGAAAAGTAAAGCTGAATTTATGTTAGGGAGGTTTAATGAAGATGGTTTCACCTCCTTCTGGCTCTAAAGCTGTAGAACTATTAGTTATAGAATCTGATATATTTACACTATCAATTAAGGGATCCCCAGTTCATCCTAATGTACAAGCTTTGGGTCTAAATAACTCTGAAGGTAACTTTAAAAAGAGTCATATTAGTTTTGAAGCTTTGATAGATCAAAATTACAAAGTTTATATATATGATCATAGTTCTAATAATCTAATACCTTATAATAAAGGACAGATTGAACCTTTCTTTTTTGAACAAACAAACTATGAAATTATATTAGAAGTAAAAAAAGAAAATAACCAATATTCACTGACGTATGATAACTCATACTCTAGTGATATTGTAACTCCAACTGGAAAAAGTGGTAGAGTATACTCAGGAGTTATAAACTTTAGAAATGATGTTGGTTTTTCTAGGTTTGTGTTAAAAGAGAATGAAGAAGAAATATTTGCATTTGAAATAGAAGTATTTCCTAGTAAATTAGATTATCTTGATGACTTTCAACAGATGTTACAGGAGGTTAACCAAGAGGTATATAACTTAGCTTTTGATTTTTTAAGAAAAACTTTTCTCTCAACTACACTAACACAGGAAGAAACACCTTCAGAAGCTGAATTTTTCACTATTATATCTACTATCTTTGATAAATTTTGTGATGCTTTGGAGCGGGTGAGAAGGCAACCACATCATAAGATAGTTCCCTTAAATAGAGTAGTTAGGCCAGAAAAAGCTAAAAGGACAAATAAAGAGACTATGAGGTGGTTACAGAAAAGGCCATATGTAATGCAAAAAAGCTATAACAAAGGAATTAGTATAAATAATACTAGTTATATACCAAAAAAAGTATTAGATAGTAAAAAAGAGCTTAGCTATGACACTTATGAAAATAGATTTTTAAAGTGGATCTTACTTATAGTAGACAGACGTTTAAAACGTTTTTCTGAAAAGATAAAAAAGGAAAAACTAGATGCTAATGATGATTTATTAGATAAAATCTATAAAATGCGCACTAAAATACGTAATTTTATAAACAATAGTTTTTTACAGAATGTAGGTAACTTACATCGTTTAGAAAAAAGCTCTTTAGTTATGCAAATGGGTGCTGGGTATCGCGATGTTTATAAATATTACTTAATGATACAAAAGGGATTAAATATTAGTTCAGATATATTTAATATGTCTTTAAAAGATATTGCAGTACTCTATGAGTACTGGTGCTTTTTAAAGTTAAATGCACTTCTTAGAAATAAGTATAATCTTGTTAGTAATAACTTAGTTACTTTAGATAGATCGGGAATAGTTGTACGTTTACAAAAGGGTGAAGAATCTCAACTTAAGTATCATGATCCTAAAACCAATGAAGAGTTTATAGTATCATATAATCGTGCTTTTAATAATTTACCAACTATAGGACAACATCCAGATAATATTTTAAGCTTAAAGAAAAGTGATTCTAATGTTCGCTATCAATACGTTTTTGATGCTAAATATCGATTAGATACAAGCTCTGAATATAAAGTGAAGTTTAATCAAATAGGACCTCCTGTAGATACAATAAATGCTATGCACCGTTATAGAGATGCTATTGTAGCAAATAACAAAAATAATGATAATTATACAAGAGATATTTTTGGAGCTTTTGTACTATTTCCTCATAATAATGAAAATGCATTTGCTGGGATAGAAGATGGAAAGCCCAGCAAATTTTATGACAGTATTTCTGAAATAAGTATTGGAGCTTTACCGTTTTTACCAAGTCAAACTAAATTAGTAGAGAATTTTCTAGATGATTTATTACTAGAGTCCTCTGATACAGCTTTTGAACGATCTGTTGTACAAAAAGGGACCAAATCTTATTATGATAAAAAAGAACAAATCAATGATGTATTAATAGGACCTTTAAAAAGATCAAGTCAGCTTGAAGTCTGTTTAGAAAATAATATGTACTACACTTATCTTGATCAAGTAAAAAACCAATTAGGATTAATTAAGTATGTTGCTATATATCAATCGAAAAGAAAGTTTTACAATACTCAAAAGCAGGGGATTTTTTACTATGGGAAGGTAAGTGAGTATTATATCCTTCCTAGAAAGAATATAACAGAAGCAGAAAAAGCTACACATCCTGATAGATTAGCTGTTAAATTTGTAGTAGATGAATGGAAAAGTTTAGATCATCCAATTCAACCTAGGGGTTATGGGCCAAAAGGTCCACAATTTACTAACTGGTACATATTCAATGAAGCAAAGACTTACCCAGAGCTACACCTTACTTGGGAAGAGATGCGTCTTTTAAAAGAGCTTAGACGGATTGAAAAGAAAACTGATGTTAAGTTTCCTAAAGATACCATAACTATTACTGATCGGTTTGAAATTCTAGAGTTTCCAGGTTTAGTAGTAGAAAGGAAAGATAGAGATAATTTTGAAGTGATAACTAAATCTGAAAACCAATTATTTGAGTTTAGAGAATTACAGTTACATGCTAAAACAGTATTAAAAGAAATTATTAGTATGTGGTTTAAAACATAATATTTAATTTTTTTGTTACCTCCAAGTAGATTCATTATTTCCTAAGAAGGATTTACCATAAAATTAAAGAAATGGTAAATATAGGTGTTGTTTTAACGATTGAATTAACTATTTGGAGGTGGTTATTTGAAAATTTTAGCTTTATCCTTAATGCTAATGCTGTTTCTAAGTTCATCAGTTTTAGCGGACGACTCTATGGAGGTAGATGTAATTGTAGATGGAGATGAAGTTGAGTTAGATGAGCCAGCTCGTATGGAAAAAGGAAGAACTCTACTTCCAGCACGTGATGTATTTGAAGGTATAGGTGCTGAAATGGATTGGGATCCAGATACACAAACAGCTTCAGGTACATTAGACGATACTGTAGTTGAAATACCACTAGGTAGTAATGAAGCTACTGTAGATGATGAACAAGAAGATTTAGATGTAAAAGCACAAACTTTTGAAGGATATACTTATGTACCCCTTCGGTTTGCAGGAAAAGCTTTCGGGGGAGAAGTTAGTTGGGATGGTGCTACTAATACAGTAGATATAACTATGCCGGATAAAGAAGAAGAGTCAAAAGATACAGTAACTTCAGAAAAAGATTCTGATGATGAACTTATAGCTCATTTTATTGATGTTGGTCAGGGGGATGCCATATTTCTAGAAGCTCCTGATAAAAATATTTTAGTTGATGCTGGAGATAATTGGGAAGGCGAAACAGTAGTGAATTATATCAAAGAATTAGATGTTGATATAATTCACAAAGTTGTAGCAAGTCACCCTCATGCTGATCATATTGGTGGTCTTTCTGAAGTATATGATAAGTTTGAAGTAGAAGTAACCTATGATAGTGGTGTTGAACATGATACTGAAACTTATGAAGAGTACTATGAACTAGCTAATGAAAAAACAGATTTACAAACTGCGAAGAAAGGTGACACATTAGATGTTGAATCTGTTGATGCTCAATTCATTCATCCACCAGAAGATCATGAAGGAGATATACATGATCTTAATCTAGTTTTAAATATAGATTATGAAGACAACTCTATTCTCTTAACAGGTGATGCTGAAAAGCCATCAGAGGAAATGATGATTGAAAATAGTCAAGAACTACCTAGCGAAATTTTAAAAGTTGGTCATCATGGATCTAGTACCAGTACTAGTGAAGAGTTTTTGGATAACGTTGACCCTGAAGCTGCTGTAATACAAGTAGGTGAAGATAATAGGTATGGTCATCCTGATGAAAAAGTACTTCATCGCTTACAGGAAAATGGTGTAGATATATATAGGAATGATTATCAAGGGGATATAGTAGTAACTCTAGATGACGATGACTGGGATTCTAATGTTAAACCTTGGGACGGGGAAGTTGCTGAGAAGGATGAACCAGAAGATGATGAAAAAGAACCAATAGGAGAAGTTAATATAAATACTGCTTCAAAAGAAGAGTTACAAGAAATAACTCATATTAGTGAGACAAGAGCTGAAGAAATAAAAGAATCACGACCTTTTGATTCTTTAGATCAACTTACTCAAATTCATGGTATTGCAGATCAACGTCTTGAGGATATAAAAGAAGAAGGAACTGCATATGTTGAATAACCTAAAACCTAGCTGACACCCATACCTGGGGTCAGTTTGTTTTTATACCCGACTTTTTTTCTATCAGTATTAAAATTGTTTTGTGGATGCCTATATTGTGTAGTTAATGAAATTTTTCAAAAACAATCTTGCAGTTTTTGTAGGTATTTTAATATAATAATCGAATTTTAAATATTAAGACAGAAACCTAATTGGTGTGTATGTAGGAAGTCGGAGGAGGTTAATAAATCGAAAAAACTGAAAATGTATAATATATCTAAAAATAAGATCTTCAGAATTTCCAGATAATGAGAGTTTAAAGAGGTTTTCAGACACCTCCTTAAAGGATGGCATTTTTAGTGTTGAAAAGTCTGAGATCCAACTTTCGAAGGTTTTACTGAATTTTGCAGATTAAAAATAGAAGAAGATAAAAGGCTCTAAAGTCAAGGCAAGAGTACAAGTTAAAAAGTTCAATAGAGTTAACGACTGCCATCATAAGCTGACGGGTCGTTTTGCCTAGCAAATTATTTCGGAAATTGCATATGCACGCAACCATTTTTTTCGTAAATATCTGTTTTTGTTTTAAGCGCTGAGTCAAAATATTGCTTCTTTTTAATAAAGTCTTCGCCACATATACCGGGTAACAGTTTGATTTTTACATGATAATGTTGATTTTCTTTTTTGCATTCAGTTATTTTCGGGTATTTAACTTCTTCTTTTTCTTTAATTCCTAAATTTATGTTCGCAATAGTCTTCTTAATTGTTGAGCGTATCTTTATCTTTTCATCTTGAAATAGATATAAAATTATTGACAAAAGTAGTATACCTACTCCTATAATTCTTATAAAATTACTCAAAATTAAATCAATAACTTCTGGAACTTCTGTAAACATATAAGGCAACAGGTAAATGAAACATATTGTAGCAAATGAAATCTGAATAATAAGATTTTTCATAATTTCACATCCTTCCCTAAAAAATCTAATCAATATTAATATTATGGACTTTTTGAGGACTGTATGCTTGAATCAATTAGCTAAGAGTTTCTTTTTTAGATTTTTTAAGTTGTACATGTGTCTTAATGCAGGCTTCAGCTATATTATGACCGAAGAAATGTTGTTATCCCAATAATTTCTTTTATAAACATACTGTGGATCTACCTATAAGTCTTCCTAGTAAGATTGTATTGCTTTAGTTGCTTTTCCACTCAAGTGGAAAAAACAGCCATATTTAAAAATGGGGAAGGTCGTTTTGTAAGTTAGATTGTTTTCTTAAGCAAAATTCCATTTTGTCTAACTTATTTTTTTAAGAAAGCCAATCTTTCCCATAAATAGACATCATTACCCTTAAAAAGATTTTTAGAGGTGAGAACAACTTCTAATAATATCTTATAACAGGTATCTAAATACTTATAACGTACCTCATGAACGAAATAGTATTACGACTGACATAAAAAAAGATGCAGAGACGATAATTATTAAGGAACTCATGAAAAGTAAGCCTATTTCTATACAACAAAAGGTAAATATTGATAACTTAGCTGCTGACTATATTGCATCACTAACAGTTCATATAAATAACTCTTTCACATGAAGTTGCAAAGTACTATATTTCTAACCAATATAAGTAGAGATTAAAGACAACATTGGATGAATTAAGTCTTCTTTTTATAATATAAAATAGCAAGCAAAAATTACAACCATTTAAAAGAGAACAAGTTCCTAAGTTTAGAATGAATTTGTTGTTTCCATTGTTTATAAAGTCTAATATAGTAATAAACATGTGAAAGAGCTAAATCATAGAATGAGGTTTTGTTTTTTGTCATTTGGGATAGTCCTGATTAGATCTTCTCTACTCCAGAGTTTAACTTTGCATGTATGTGCTAACTCAACTGCATTTTTTGTAAAATGTGAATTAGTGATTACTATAGCGTTGGAACAGTGGTAATATTTTTTGCCTGCTTCTACGGCTTGAACTGCATCTATACTTACATTAGAGTTGTATCTTTTAGCCTGAACTGCTGTTTTAATGCCTTTTTTATCTTTTAAAATTAAATCTACTCCATAGTCAGCGGAATTACGTGTAAACTTAACTTTATATCCAAGGGAGCGAAAAAAATCATATAAATAATTTTCAAAATCCACACCGCTCATTTGATCGATATTTTCTAACTCTGTACTTTCCACAACTAAAAGGGATTTATGTCTTAGATAAACTTTAGATATAAGTAGAAAGAAAGGCACCAATAGGAGTAAGGAAGGTACTTCAATTATAAATTGTATTAACATTGAAATAACTATTAGGTATGAAAATACTTTTACCATTCCATACCTGTATTTCCTGAACATCCTTTTTAAAAGTCTATCCACTGATTTTTCTAATTTATTCATTAATATCACCTACTACTATGATTTATTTTTAGTATCTACTTAGATGAAAATATAATGTATAATAATTAAATATATAAGTTTTATTTAAGCTAATAACTAGAGTTAATATATTAGAATTAGATGTGAAAACTGAAGAAGCAAACGTGGAGAAGGTAATATAAAAAATAGAAGAGTTATATTTAAAAATAGGATAGTTGATGAGAAATATCATAAAAACATATATGGTTTAGATAAGTTCAAAAAGAAGATTCAAAAACAAATTTAATTTAAGTTTGTAAACAAGTTTTATACGATTAAAAAAGGGGGGATCTCTTTGAACGAAGAAATTAAAGAAGAAATCAAAGAATATGTAAGACAGATGGATACAAATTATTTTAGAGAAGATATTGAAAGAAGGTTAGAAGCTGAAAAAGAGATGCGTGAATTGATAGAAAGAACTAATTTGCTAAATGGAGGAAATTGGAGTAGAAAAGATTTAAGTGACTCTATTAAAATACAAAAGAAAGTTCATAACATAAATAATTTGGTTCTACCTAAATTGGTAGGTAATTATTACTACAACGTCTATTTTAAAGGGTATGAAAAATCAGAAGAAGAGTTTATAAAAGAAAACCCTAAATATGATGGTGGATCTGGGCATTCTGGTGTTGATTTAGAAAATTTTTCAAGAGATTTAGCTGATTTATTTAACTCTGAAGGTGATGATTTTCAAGATGCGTATATTAAATTTAGTAAGCACCCTGGTGTAGGAAAAGCTATAATTTCAGGTTATTTACATCTTTTTGATTTGAATAAGTTTCCATTAATTAATGGTGCATCTGTAAGTGGTATTGAAAAGTTTATTGGAAAACAAGACCATAAATCTTTAAAAAATTATGCTGAAGAAGAAAGGAAAAGGCAAAACATAACTCAACAGATAAAAGATTCTGATTTTAGAAATTATTTGGCTTACTTGAATATATTTAGAGAACTATCTACTTTAGAAGAGCTTAAGAATTATCACTATGTAGATAGTTTACTGTGGTATGTTAAAGATCATTATGAGCCTAAAGTCAAAAATGTGGATATGGGTGAGTCTGAGTTTAACTCCCCAGTAGTAAATGAAACAGAATCATTGAATACATTAGATAGTTTGTCTAGAGACATTTATTTTGAATTAGATACAACTGAAGAAATACTGAGCTTGTTAAAATTAAAGCAAAATGTGGTTTTTTATGGTCCCCCTGGAACAGGAAAAACCTATGTTGCTAAAAAAGTAGCCAAACATATTGTGGGGGGTAAGGAAAATAACATTAAACTAATTCAATTTCACCAAAACTATTCTTATGAAGACTTTATAGAAGGTATCCGACCTGAATCCAAATTGGAAAATGGTACTCATATTATTGATTATCCGATTAAACCTGGACTATTTAAACGTTTATGTGATGTTGCAATAGAAAAGCCAGATGAAAAATTTGTATTAATAATAGATGAGTTTAACAGAGGGAATATTTCAAAAATATTTGGTGAACTATTATATTCATTAGAATATCGTAGTGAAGAAAACACGATTGATTTACCCTATTCTAAAGAACCATTTTATATACCTGATAATGTATATATAATAGCTACAATGAATACAGCAGATAAATCTTTAACAAGAATAGATTTTGCAATGAGAAGAAGGTTCGCTTTTTATAAATTTAATGTAGATACTAAAGTTTTAATTTCTTGGGGTATAGAAAATGGGTTAGTGTTAGATTCTCTTGCTAAATTGATCAATGATGTTAATACTGAAATAGAAGATGAAAACTTTTTTGTAGGAATTTCATTTTTTATGAGAGATGACTTATCATCAAATATTAAATATATATGGAAATCAGAAATTTATCCATATTTAGAAGAATTCTTTATAGATGATTTAGATAGTCATTCAAGGTTAGAACGATTTAGATGGGAGAATGTAAAACATAAATTAAAGGACTTGATAGAATAATGGATAGTATTAAATTAAAAGAGTATTCACAGAGTCCAAGTGTTCAGTTAAATCTTGATCATTTAAATTTACTATTAACTAGATATAAAAAACAATTAGGTGTCAGGTCTAGTATTGATGGCTCGGGTTATATGCTAACTAGTAATAGTTATGTGGGAGTATATGATTTAGTAGATTTTAAGGTAATAGTAGAGCCAAAAATTGATAAATTAAATATTTTTAAGATGCTTACTTTCGCTTATGACTTAGTTTTTTGGTACGAAGAAAAATCTGAATTAAATAGTATTGAAGAATTATTTGAATATCTGGTGTTAGTCTTTCAACGACAGGTAGATCGACTTATAAAAAAAGGTCTACTTGCAGATTATGTGTTGGTTAAAGAAAGATTGAATTACGCTAAAGGTAAAATAGGTGTAAACTCTTTGGTAGAAAAGCCATGGGAAAAACATTTAATTGATTGTAACTATGATTCCTATAAAGTTGATATATTGGAGAATCAAATAATAAAGTATACTATTTATTTTTTAAAAAAGTATGTAAAAAATGCTAAAGTAAGAAGAGCTTTAGTAAATACAAATCGGTATTTAGAAGAGGTTTCTTTAAAGTATATATCAGTAAGAGATATAGATAGAGTGCAATATACTACCTTAAATAAACATTATAAGAGCATCCATAATTTTTGTAGACTATTTTTAGAATTATTCGGGGTAAATGAAAAACAAGGCGAGATGTACTTTAATCAATTTTGCGTAGATATGAATCAGCTTTATGAAAAATATATAGGAAAGCTTTTAAAAAATGAACTTAGAAAAGATTCTGTTAAATTACAAATGAATTCTTACTTAGACGAATATGATCAAATTAATATTAAACCTGATATAGTAGTATCTGATAATCAAAATCATGCACTAATTATAGATACTAAATACAAAGCATCGAAACAAATAGAACAAAATGATATTTACCAAATGGCTGTTTATATGAGTAGTTTTAACGCTGATGGAGTATTACTGTATCCTAGTTTTGAAATAGAAGAAACAGAGTATTTTATTGATGGTAGAACACTTTATATTAAAACAATCGACTTAAATAAATTAGATAAGAACTCAAAAGAATTAGTTGACTGGATAAAAGGAGTAGTAAATCATACAAATAAAGTGTAGAATATGGATTTTTGAAAATGTTATGTAGTAAGTTTAATATTTTGAGACAGATTATAGTTTATGAGTACCTTAACAATACATGGTAAAAAGCATTTTAATAATGAGTAAATATAACTATTTAAAGTCAACCTATTGTATCCAGTTCGTAATTAAATTTCTTTTACTTAATATTCGTTACGGTTAGCGAATAAGAAAAGGTAACCAAGAGAGATACAAAAGATCACTTACGGTTATACAAAAATATAACCTACTTATTTCAATGGGGGCATACAATATGAACTACCCAGTATTTGTGTATGGGACATTAAAAAAGGGGTATGGTAATTACCGTCTAATAAAAGACTTTACTACTCACGAACTTCCTGCTACAACTAAAGGTGAATTATATGATTTGGGGGCTTTTCCAGGACTGATAGAGGGAAGTGATACAATAAAAGGACAGCTTATGTATATAGATTCGGATCATTACCAATCTGCTTTGTCTGTATTAGATACTATGGAAGGTTATGATGAAAATAATATTAACAATAGTCTATATATTAGAAAGTTAGTAACAGTACACGCAGATAATCAAACGATTGAAGCGTATGCATATTTTTGGAATGGAAGTGTAGAACAAGCTAAAAAAATTGAAGAGGGTGAATACCGGTGTTTGTCAAGTAAGTTGTCGTGTATCCTAAATTTTACTTCTGCTTTTCAGGCTTTTTAAGCTCATCTGAAACAGGATTAAGAGAAACAAATCCTGGTAAAGACCAATCTCTAATTGTACTTGCCCATCGTTCTGGATTTTTTTTCTTGGCTTCTTTATATACTTGAGTACGCTTGTCCATGATAGTATCTTCTAAACCTTGGTGGCGTTGGTTGGGTGTTATAAAATTAATCCCACTGTGTAAATGGTCATGGTTGTACCAATGAACAAAATGTTGCACCCACTGTCTTGCTTCTGATAGGCTTGAAAAACCATTTTTAGGGTACTTATATCTGTATTTTAGGGTCTTAAATAGAGATTCTGAATATGGGTTGTCATTACTTACTCTTGGCCTTGAAAAGGAGCTTTGTACTCCTAGTTTTTCTAAGGTTGCTAAGAAAGTGGCTGCTTTCATAGGACTACCATTATCAGAGTGAAGTACTAAAGGCCTTGAAGCTATATTTTCAGCTAGCACGGCTTTTCTAATTAATCTTTCAGCATACTCAGCACTCTCTGTTTCCCATACTTCGTAGTTAATAATCTTTCGGCTGTAGATGTCTACTATTAAGTAAAGCTTGTAGTAACGGCCTTTCAAGGGACCATCAAGCCAAGTTATATCCCAAGTCCACACTTGGTTTGGCGCTTTTGCTATATGAGTTGTAAGTGATCTTTTTTTAGCAGGTTTACATTTACTTCTATGGGTGTTCATTTTATAATCCTTTAGTATTCTGTAAATGGTGGATTCTGAAGCTATATATTCACCTTGATCTGCTAAAGCAGGAACTATTTTAGAAGGTACTAAGTCAGCAAATTCAGGCTTGTTTACAACTTCTACAACTCTCTTTCGTTCTTTCTCTGATAATTTATTCTTTGGCTCTGGACGCTTTACTAGTGGGCGCTTATCTTCTTTGATGTCATTATTCTCATCTTTCCATCTTTGATAGGTACGCTCACTAATATTAAGTACTTTACAGGCTGGTTTCAAGCGGGCACCAGAGCTCCTTGCTTCATCGATCAGCTCTATTGCTAGTTTGCGATCTGTGGTGCTGATCATTCTTCCTCTGGGTCCCCCCAAATCGCCTGGCTCTTTTTTCTAAGAACTAGTAGGGCTGCTGTTTCAGCTAAAGCCTTTTCCTTTTTACTTAATTCTTTTTCTAAAGACTTTGTTCTCTTTTTTTCGTCTTTTAGTTCATTTTCGATCTCTTGAGGAGCCTTAGTATTGGATAAGTTAGCGTTCAGGCATTGATTTTGCCATTCCTTAACTTCTGATACGTATAGGCCTTTTTTACGGCAATATGCTGATAATTCTTCCTCTGTAAGGCTGTAAGTTTCTAGTACAATATGGAACTTGTCTTCAGAGCTCCAGTTGCCGTTGGATTTATTCCTTAATGATGAGGCTTCTTTTTTCTTTTTAGTTCTTTGCCACTGATATATTGTTGATTTAGAGATGTTCAACTCTTTTGCCATTTCTGGTATTGTTAAGTTAGGTTGGTTTTCTAGCTTTTTTAATATTGATTCTTTAAACTCTTTTGAATAATGCTCTTTTCCTTTTTTCATTTTAATCTCTCCTTAGGTTAGTTGCCCACTATTCTAACATAGATTCCTTTTTCTTACACGACAACTAGCCTAACATATAGGGATACTAAGAAGTTACGTTGGAGTGATAAACTTGAAAATGAACTAGGAATTTTAAACTATCTTGATTACATTTATCAATCTATGAAATGAAAGATATACATAGTCCTAATAAGAACCTTAAACGTTAAAATATGTGATGAGGAGACAAAGAGTGTATTATTATCGGCTGACCAGGAGAGGAACTGAGGTTCTAGATAATGATTTGGAAAGGGGGGGTGATTTGAATATAGAGCAAAAGTTAAACGATAAAGAGCATTCTCATTTAATCAAAGAAATTGAAACCAGCACAAATATATTAATAGGTGCACCACATCATGCACCAAAAGGGATTAAGAGCCTTCCTTGTAAAGAACACCCAGATTCTGATGAAAACGTAGGTTACCTTGCCCAGTATCTCGCAAATAAACTTAATGCTTCATATATTATAGCAGTAAATGCTAAGAGTGATTACAATAAAATTCTAGATTCAGAGTATATTCAGTTTATTAAATATATTAAACCTAAGATATTTATTGAAATACACGGTCACGGAGGAACAAATGCAAAACAAGATATTGAAATTTCTACAGGTTCTAAAGATAAAGAAAGTTGGTCAATTGAACTCTCAAAGATATTAAAAGAAAACTTACAAAAAGATGATACATTAAATAATCTTTCTGTATCTGGTAGTTGGAATGAGATCTATTTTACAGCAAAATACACCAAATCAATAAAAACTGGTGACTGGATTGGATTTCATATAGAACTACCACAGAACTTGAGGATAAGTAAGTTAGATGCTGTTACACTTCCACCTGAAGAAGGTTATTTATTTTTGGACTACCTAGCAAAAACAGTCAAACAACTAATAAATACTCTCTAAGCTAAATCACAAATTTTACCGAATATTGAACTCGTGTAGGGTTTAGTAATTAATCTTCTTATTATAGAGGAAAAAAATTATGTATGAAGAATTTAACTATCAGGAAAAGTTAATAACACTCGGGAGGGGTAAACTTGGACATAACTTATAGCACAATCAACTTATATTATGCTCTTAAAGAAAAGTATCCTGACTATTTAAAGCCTGAAATCACATCAGTTATGATGATTCAGTCAGAAGATGATGTATGGTTAGAGATATTAGAAGAAAGAGTTGAAGATGTTTTTGAAAAGCAAACTATTAGGAAGTCAGATTTATCATTTATTGTTGAAGATGAAGAAGAAGGCGAGCCTTTCTTTAATCCAGAAGATCCTATCGAACAAAACGCGAAACGATTACTAGAGGACTTTTCTACATATTCCATAATTAATACTATGGATTTATTTCATGAAGAAGCATGTGAAAGGATTTGTAAAAAATATAATACTTTTGGAGTAGATGAAGGTTAGTTTATTAAAAAATCTTATAACGAATCTAGATTTTAGTATCTAGGCTACATATATAGATTAACCTTAAAACTAGCTGACACCCATACCTGGGGTCAGCTAGTTTTTCTATCAAGAGTTTTATAATTTACTATTGTTCGGAAAAACCTTTCTGGCTTTATTTAATATTTTTTTTGCTAAATCAGTATTTCCTAATTGATAATTAGCTTCGATAAGGTTTCGATAGACTTGTATGATCATGTCTTCTCCAACCATTTCTTTTGATTCTAATAATGCCTTTACATAATTATCAATAGCTTGTTTGTAATCTTCATTATAGAAATAGATGTTTCCTAGTAAAACATAATTAACACATGTTGTAATATTATCGTTTTCTTTATCTTTTAATAATGAATAATTAGTGTCTCCAATTTCATATAAAAGAGATTTTAAATTATATATTAGGTATTCATCGTGTGGATTTAACTCTAATCCTTCCTTGTAAGATTGAATTGCTTTAGTTGTTTTCCCACTTAAGTGGAAAAACACACCCATATTTAAAAATGGTGAGGCGTCGTTTTGTAAGTTAGATTGTTTTCTTAAACAAGATTCCATTTTGTCTAACTTATTTTCTTGGTGAAATAAGAAAGCTAATCTTTCCCATAAATAGACATCATCACCCTTAAAAAGTTCTTTAGAGGTAAGCAGAATTTCTAATAATATTTTATAACAGGTATCTAGATACTTATTCCGTACTTTAGCTTCTAGATTTTGTGTTTCTGAAAGGGTTAATAGATTTCTAACTTTCACCATTTTATTTTTAGCTACTACTTTTTCCGGTAGCGGTACGTTTGTTCCGATACTTTCTTCTGGAATGTTATCTTTAATATATTTTTGAATTTTTCTACCTAGTTCCGTTTGTCTTACTTGTATAACTAACCAATTTCCAGGTCTAGAGGCATATGATTTTTGGTAGTAGATACTTCTAAAACCATTTTTAAATACTTCTAAACCATTGTATGGTGAATACTTATAGTTCTTTGGTAGTTCTGGTATTATACCTAAATAATAATTTCTATGAAGCTTATAATATGGACTATGTGTTCTTCCTTGTTCCATTGAGTTTAGCGCTTCATTTCTAGTTTTCTTAATAAAACTAGTTTCCTTTCTTTGGGCTGCATTGAGTTCAATTATTGTCTTAACAAAACTTCTCCTTTCTTCTAAAGATTCAAAACAAATATAAATGTTTTTCATTTTAATCCCCCTTAAGTCTTGATCACCTATATAGATACACGCACAGTTTGTAAGTGGTTACGAAAGGTATAAAAGATAATCTGATAATTTTAAATAAAAAACTATGGTGTTTTCCGAGTTTTCAATAGGTTAAATTTCTTAAAATTTCAACATTTTATAGGTATTTTAAGGAATCTATAGAATAAATTTACTATAGGGCTTTAGGTGATATATGAATCTTAAAAGAAATTTATAAAGGGGAGAGGTGCAAGTGTTAGATCAGATACCAAAAAAAATGTGTTCCTTAATTCCTGAAAAGAATGAAGTGGGACAAAAGTTAGATCTAATAAAGCATGATGCAGTAGTAATTTCTTTTAAAGAAGGGTATGAAATTAAACAGGTTATTAATTCAGAAGGAGAACCGTGTGTATATGTCTTACTTCATGAAGAGGAAAATGAAGAAGCTTTAACAAATGTCGATAGTCAACTTGTAATCAGTAGATACAGTCAGGAATTAGTTGAGCTACATGCGGAAATATTTGATGATACGGATACTTATTTTACATTTAATTTGATTTTTCATCATAATGAAATAAATCATTTGTATATGCTACGTTGGATAGCAAAATATGGTTTTTTAAAAACTGTTTTTATAAAAGGATGTAATGATGAGTCCTTTCAAATAGTTGGTCAACAACAATTATATGTTCCTAAATACTTTAGGATTCAAATGGTTCATTATATCCAAAAAGGGATGTTGTTCCGTGGTCTAAAAAAAGATGGACATTGTACTTTAGATGGAGTGAAAGACCTGTTAAGCAGTAGTGGATGGAGCTATCAGTTTGATATGGATATTTTAGGAGAAGAAATAGGAGCTGATATCGCTATAGAATATGTTTATTCTGTTTTGTTAGATTTATTAAATGATTTAAAAAATGACGACAGGTTCAACTCTTTGAACTTTTTATGTTGGCACTGTGAGAAAGATTTGATGGGATCTAGAGACTTGTCGGTACCGGGGTATATACTAATGATAACACCAATGTATGATAATGAAATATATATACCTGAACATGGCCAAGATGTTTTTGCTACTGAACTCCAGAAAATACCTGGCTATATAAGGCAAGAAGGATGCCATCCATTAAATGAAAAAGCACAACCTACTATATTTTTTGATAATGGCTCAATATATCAAGTTGATCTTATTGATCAAGACACAAGTGAAGAATTACAAAAAATTCAAAGGTTATGCTCTAATGAAAGTATAGATGAGTTAGACAATGCATTAAAAGATTACGAAAAGCTCACCTGGAAAGAAATAGATTCAGCAACTCATTTTATATTAAAAACCTTTGAAGAGAAATCAGAACCTTTCTTTTTGAAAGCTCTAAATTCAAACCGCTATGTAACTCAATCTGGCGCGATTAAGGCTTTAGGACTGTTACAAAGTAAAGAAGCTATTACCCCTATTTCCAAGTTTTTAGAAAAACAGTCAAAGCAAACTATATTAGCACAGATAGCACTAGCTAATATAGGAGAAGAAAGTCTTAATCGTTTGAGACGAATCTTAAGAGAAAAAAATGCCGTATCTAGAGAAAACGCTATTAAAACTCTCGGGATGATTGGGACAAAGAAGTCACTAGCTATAATTGAGAAATTTAAAGAAGATAAAAGCAAAAAAGTCAGAGAAGCAGTGAACTTTTCAAATACAGGTTTAGATTATCCAGACTTAGCTAATGTTGACCTTAGGGACTATTCCTAGGAGAAAATCATAAGGACGTGATTATATTGTTAAGTGCTTTACTTAAAGGGAAATTAAACCCTTATAACCCAGGGGAGATCAATTCAGAAGATTTATTAACATCCATTTTTTTTGGATTTGCTAACTACCTAGACCCCAATACATTTTTGAAACCTTTTCTGAGTACAGCAATTAACTACAATGGGATTTCATTAGACTTTAGCAAAATTACTGAGTCGCGTATATTTTTTTGGCCTACTTTTTATCAAAGTAGGGAGCCTGACGTAGTTATTGTTCTTAAAGATAATGATGATAAAACCACTGTCATAATAGTTGAATGCAAATTATATTCAGGTAAATCGAATATTGAAATTAAAGATCAGAGTTCAACTCTCACCGGAGACCAACTAGTTGATCAATTTTATTTAGGAGAGTCAGAGATATTAAAAAATAAATTTGATCTTCCAGATAATTATGAGCCGTATCTATTATATCTTACAGCACATCTATCATATCCAGGAGATGATATTGAAGAATCCTTAAGGGCAATTCATGAGGATTCGATTCGCCAACAGTTTAAAGATAAACTCTACTGGAGTAATTGGCAAAATGCCCATCATTTAATACCAACTCTATCACCTTATAATGATACTGAACAAACACTTTTAGATGATTTAAAGAAGTTTTTTGAGAATAGGCGGTTATTTTACTTTAGAGGTTTTGAAAATGAAGGACCCCGACGAGAAATTTTCCAAAAAGATTATATTTTTTGGAACTCGTGGGAGATGGATAAGCCAAATATTAGTAAAACAAAAACTGCTTTTTGGCAGGAGTAAGGGGGAGAAAAGGATGAGTATTAATGGTAAAGACATATCTGATTGTATTCAATTCTTAAAAAATGTTTATGTAGAAAGTGCAACAGTATTACGTACGACCGAAGATTTGTTAAGTAAAAATAGATGGATTATACCAACTAGTTCATCTGTTGTTCATAGAAATACTTCAAATTCAATTGAACATCCAGAATATTGGATGCCTAGGTACATTTATAGATACTTTTCTAAAAGGAAAACATCAATAACTGAAGTTCTTGGGATTACTATCGCATACGATTGGGATTTTAATGAGGTTAATTTTAATGAGCCTATGGTTTGCTGTTCAAGGATTAAATTTAAAGAAGAAGTTAAGGACTGTAAAGCAGCTTGGTTTGTTTTAGGTGGGTTTAGAAAGTACTGTAAAGAAATAACTTATCATTCAGCAAATTTATACATAGATTCAGTGATTTCTGATAAAAGTGTGGGTTATGATTCTTTAATTGAAAACGGAAATGCTTCAGGATTTTATATTCCCTTAGTAGATATTAATAACAGTCAAGCAGTTGAAAACTATATTGTTAAACCACTTATAAAATTGTCAGAAGAACAATATGAAGAGTGTAATAACATGATTAAAGATAAGGCTATCAAAATGATAGGATAGTACTGGGGAATGCATATATTTTTATGCATACTGTGTTGGATTCATATAGAATACTACAGAGCTTGAAGCTAGTAATTAAAGATGATACATAGACACCTCTCCTATATAGACGGTAGGCATGATTATAAAAAAAGAAGAGATTGTTTTCAATCACAAGAAAACACATTTGAGTATTTAATTTGGAATTCTCATTAAACACTTTTTATCTGATAGCATAGTATTTAGCAAGCACACGGGCCGTCCATAAGTTAATAGTAGGCATATGATTATCATATGCCTTACTTAAGACAAGTAACAACAATACTAAAAAATAATAAATTAAATATCATAATAAGTATTGATTTTATAAATCGAAAATGGTAATATATACATATAATACATAAAATGAAGAGTAAAAGGAAATTTTTTTGAGATTTAAATCCAAGTAATAGTTATACTAAATTTAGTATTAAAAATTATATAAAAGGAGGGCGGCTTGATTAATGTAAGAGAAGTTCATAATTAGTTTATAAAAAGGGGAGAGGATATAATGTGTAATGTAAGAAAATCAGACCATTATTATGGGGTCTTACTTTCAGTGTTAATTAATAATGAATTTTCTCCAGTAATGATTGAAGCAGGAGACAAACGGAAAATTTACGGCGTTTTTACTAACAAGGGTGGCGAATATCAAATATATTCAAAGTTTTTATCGGGACCGAGTAGTAATAGCAAGGACAGTTCTACATGGAAGTTCGCCTTTTCTGAAAATGAAATTAACGAAATTAAAGACATTGAATCCACAGAGGATCTGGGGAAGGAAACTATTTTTGCATTTATTTGTAGTCAGAAAAAAATGAATGGTACAGAACTAGCTTTAATAAAGTTTGAAGAATTAAAGAAGTGTATTGATCTAAACAGACAGTATCAAGGTCAATTGACTGTAAGTATCATGAGAAAAAAAGGCTCTCATGGTCTTTGGGTATATGGGACTGACAGGAGTCGTGAACAATCAATCAAAGTTTCTAGAGATGTAATTAGTAACTTGTAGTTTTTATTCACATAATTAAGTATTAATAAAAGGAGGACTCAAAATGAATCGTAAGCATGTACTAGAAATATGTGATCAGTTACGGGGTGAAGTGAGAGTAGAGGAATACCCACATGTTTGTTTCCCATTATTAACAATTAAACATCTTTTTGAAGTTGATACTCCATTCTACATTCCAGAAGAAGTTGATTGGAACAACTTAATAGCTAATGGATATAACTTGGTAGAAAGAACTAAGCAAACAATTGCAAAAATAGAAGAAAGTAATAAACAATTGAAAGATGTACTTAATATCTTTCCGAGTAAGTCATTGTCAGACGTAAATTTATACAATCTAATGATAGGTTTAGATCAAATACAGAATCAAGAGCAGTCTATAAAAACGCTTATTGATCGTTTAGTAGTAAAAGGTGGCAAAACTTCAGGAATGATGCACACTACTAAAACATTAAATGAATTACTAGTTAGTTTACTTGATCCGGTACATGGTAGTTTTTACGACGGAACAGCTGGACTAAGTAATACTCTTATTGAAGCTAAACAATATGCAGAAGAAAAACAAGGTGAACTTCAGTTATATGGTCAAGAATTAGACCCAAAAGTTTGGGCTCTAGGTAAAATGACCTTAATCTTAAATGGTTATTATGATGCAGTATTACAAAGAGAAGATTCCTTAAGAAATCCTATGACAACAGAAGATAATAATTTGAAAACTTTTGATTATATAGGGATGAGTATTCCTTTTGGATTACGTGACTGGGGCGTAGAAGAAGCAAAAAGTGATTTATTTGGTAGATTTCGTTTTGGTATACCTAGTAAACAGCATGGAGATATGGCTTTTATATTACATGCATTAACTTCACTTAACCATTCAGGTAAAGCCGCACTAATAGTACCGCATGGGGTTTTATTTAGAGGCGGTAGTGAAGCAAAAATTCGTAAAAAGTTAATTGATAATGATGTTATAGAGGGAGTTGTTGACTTGCCGTCTGGGTTATTTGCAGGGACAAATATTCCAGTTTCTATACTAGTTTTAAATAAATTTAAACCCGAAGAATTTTCTAATAAAATTTTTATGGTGAATGCAAAAGATGTTAAAAGTCAGGGGTTAGAGTTATCTAGAGAAGGTTTAGATAGGATTATTAAAACATACGGTAATAAGGATATTAATGAAGGATTTAGTAAGTGGATAAGTAATGATGATATAGAAGACCACAGCTTATTAGTTAAAAACTACTTTGAAGACCGGGAAGTGACAACATCAATTGGTAGATTTAAGGTAGATCGAAAAGATTATGAAAATAATACAAAAACTATTCCTTTAATGAGTTTGGGTACATTTTATAGAGGTCTAAATACTCATGCATATAAAGCACAGGATTCTGATGAACCAACTCACAAGATACTACAACTATCTAATGTAGAAAATGGTGAGATCTTTCTTGATGATGCTGATACCTATAATGCTAAGGATCTTAAGAACCCTAGTTCATATGAAGTTCAACCAGGTGATGTGATCATTTCAAGTAGAGGTAGTTCTATTAAAATTGCTGTTATTCCAGAGGGAATTGAAAACACACTTTTATCCCATAATTTTATTGGGTTTAGACCTTCTGGGAATGTTGACCCAAACTTTATTAAGTATTTTTTAGAAAGCCCAGTAGGGATTAATTACCTCTCTTCATTTCAGAAGGGATCTACTGTATCTGTGTTGAAAGTTAATGATATAGAGAAAATCTATTTACCTAAACTTCCTTTAGAAGAACAACAGGTAATAGCAGAAAAGCTCCAAGATGCTGATTTAAGACTGAAAAATAAAATTCAAGAAGCAAAAGAGGAGCACAAAAAGCAGTATTTTGATGCTTATGAAAGTTTAGACATTAATGAAAGCATCACAGAGATAAATGGTTATTAACTCCATTTATCTCTGTGTTGAAAATCAGTACAAAAAGTCGAGCAGGTCAGGGAGTATGTAGACCTGTCAAAATATGTTATAATTTTACTAAATTCTTTGTACAGACTTAAAATTATCAAGGGGGTACATAATGAGTCAAAATTCTATTTATTACTGGCAGAATTTTTTAGAAAAAGATGAAGTGAGCGGTGTTAAACCAGACTCTTATATTCTTAATTTCCACATAGTAAATCAAAATACAAATGATATCTATTATGAGTGGTTTTCGTTTGAAAATGAAAAAGAACTATTAGGATTTATAAAGTACGTTGCTTTACCATCTGCATATTATTCTAGAACTATAGGAAAGGAAAAAGATGAATTAATAGTTTCCCCAGATACATATGATGGGGTTTTAGAACTACTAAATAATGCAGAGGTAGATGAAAATGAAATTAACAACTTTAAAGAAGATTTTTCACTAGTTGAGGATATTGAAAATGACTTTAGTTTAGAACAGTTAGAAAAGTTTAGTGACAGTTTCCACTCTCACCTAGATATCTATGGGATAGTTTTTGCTGGTCTTTATGTACATGAGAATATAAAGAAGTTAGGTGAACAATTAATCAAGGACTATGAAGAAGAGGGTATGATTGATGAATTAGAAAGACAAATGGAGTTAGGTAAGGACGATATAATAGATCTATTTTCAAACATTGAAAATAATCCTTTTATGTTGAGAAAGATTAATGAGTTTTTAAGTAATCAGCTTTTTCTATAAACAAGGAAGACCTAAAGGGGGAAAATTATGAAGGATAAAATTACACTGTCTAAATTAGAATCACTGCTTTTAAAAGCATGTGATATATTAAGAGGTAAAATGGAAGCAAATGAATATAAAGAATTTGTTTTTGGAATGATTTTTCTAAAACGACTATCTGATAAGTTTGATGAGGAGAGAAAAGAACTCAGAAAAAATTACGAAGATAAAGGTTTAAAGGAAGAGCTAATTGAAAAACAGCTAAACAAACCACAACAATATAAATTTTTTGTCCCAGAAGGATCACGTTGGGAAAATATAAGACACTTAAAAAAAGATGTTGGTAATAATCTTAATACGGCTCTACATGCCTTAGAAGATAATAACCCTAATACACTAGAAGGTGTTCTAAAGCATATTAACTTTAACAGAAAGGTTGGCCAAAGTTCTCTAGATGATGCAACTTTAGTAGAGTTCATTCAGCACTTTGATACCATACCAATGAAAGATGAAGACTTTGAGTTTCCTGACTTAATTGGTGCTGCGTATGAATATCTTCTTAAATTCTTTGCAGATAGTGCTGGAAAGAAAGGTGGAGAATTTTTTACACCACCTGAAGTAGTTCGATTAGCAGTTAATATTGTCGAACCTAAACAAGGTATGACTGTTTATGACCCTTGTGTAGGTAGTGGTGGTATGTTAATACAAGCAAAAGATTATGTAGAAGAAACTGGTGGAAATACAAGAGATATGGGTTTCTACGGTCAAGAACTTGCAGGAGCAACCTGGGCGATGTGTAAGATGAATATGATCTTACATGATATTTTATCTGCTGACATATATAATGGTGACACCATAAAAGAACCACTTCATATGGAAAAGGATGGAGAGCTAAAACGTTTTGACCGAATCGTTACTAATCCTCCATTCTCACAAAACTATAGTAAACAGGGAATGGAATTCAAAGAACGCTTTAAATATGGTTATTGTCCGGAATCTGGTAAAAAAGCAGATCTTATGTTTGTCCAACATATGATTTCTTCTCTAAAAGAAGATGGCAAAATGGCAACTGTCATGCCTCATGGTGTGCTATTTAGGGGTAGTAAAGAAAAAGAGATAAGAGAAGGGATTATAAAAGACGGTATTTTAGAAGCAGTTATCGGTTTACCAGAAAACCTTTTCTATGGTACGGGTATCCCCGCATGTATTCTTGTAATTAATAAAAATGGTACTAGAGATAGAAATAAGGTTCTCTTTATTAATGCTGATAGAGAATATAAAGAGGGCAGAAATCAAAATCATCTAAGACCAGAAGATATAGAGAAAATCACTCATGTGTACAAGCAAAAACTAGAAGTAGACAAGTACTCAAAGCTTGTGTCTATAGAAGAACTAGAAGAAAATGATTTCAACTTAAATATTCGAAGGTATGTAGACAACACTCCAGACCCAGAACCTCATGATGTAAGAGCACACCTAATAGGTGGAGTTCCTAAAAAAGAAGTAGATCAAAAAAAGGATATGTTACATGCCCATGGACTTGATATATATAAACTCTTTACTAAAAAAGATGAAGACTATTTTGACTTTGCTTCTACATTAGGAAACAAGGAAGAAATAAAATCTGTTATAGAAAATGATAACGGAGTAACTGATAAAGAAAAAGAAATCTTAAATCAGCTTTCAACTTGGTGGCAAGAGAATCGTGACAGATTAGTTGAATTACCAAAAACTAAAGATGTATTTGCTGTAAGACAAAGTTTTATGGATTCATTTGTTAAAACTTTTTCAGGATATAATATGCTCAGTTTACACGAAGTCGAAGGAGCTTTTGTGAACTTCTGGGAACAATTAAAGGCGGATTTAAAGTCAATTGCAGCTTCAGGTTGGACACCAACCTTAATTCCTGATGATGAAATAATAGCTTCTCAGTTTCCTGAAGTAAATGAAAAGCAAAAAGAAAATGAAGAACGTCTTCAAGAATTAGAAAGTATGTTTGCAGAAGCAGAGACTAAAGAAATAGATGACATTGAAGAGGAAGATAATCTAGGTTTACTACCGAAAGAATTAGTTAAGGAACTTAAAAATAAGAAGAAAGAATTAAATGGAGAAATAAAATCATTAAAGAAAAATGAACTCAAGCCTTTGCAAGAAACTTTAAAAGAGATTCAAAAAGCAAAAGAAGAAACTGGTTATAGTAAAGAGGATATTGAAGCTAAAATAAATAGAGTTAAGAATGAAATAGATGAATATCAAAAAGAGATTACATCAATAGATGAGAAATTGGAAGAACACAGTAAACTAGAAGAAGAAATGAAAAACCTCAAGTCAGAACTTAAATCTATAGAAAAACAAAAGAATGAACTAGCAGATAAAGCTCGGGAGAAGATCACAGATGAAGAAGCAAAAAATTTAATAATGCAAAAGTTTTACGAAGTATTAGAGGCAGAACTTAAAAGATATATGAAGAATCACTTACTAGAAATCATTTCGTATATTGAAAAGCTATGGGATAAATATAAAGTGACCGCTAGAGATATTGAAAAAGAACGTGATGAAGAAGCGCATAAACTTGAAAGTTTCTTGAAAGAATTGGGGTATGTGAAATGAACTATCTAATAGAAAAATTAGCTAATACTATACCCAATGGTTGGAGGATTTTAAATTTGAACGATATACTAGACACCTTTGAATCAGGTTCTAGACCATATGGTGGAATGTTTAATGAGCAAAATGGTTCTATTCCCAGCTTTGGTGGCGAAAATATTGATCAAAAGGGGATGATTGAATATAACAACATTAAAAAGATAAGTTACGACTTTTTTTCGACAATGACAAAAGGAAAACTAAAAGATGGGGATGTCTTAATTAATAAAGACGGAGCTCAAACTGGCAAAGTGGGTTATTACAGAAATAAATATTACAATTTAGCAGCAATTAACGAGCACTTGTTTCTGTTAAGAGGAGACTCCTTTAAAGTTACACAGAAATATTTATTTTATTTTTTACTTTCTGACTACGGCCAAAAGTTATTAAAACAAAAAATTACAGGCTCAGCTCAACCAGGATTAAATTCTAGATTTGTGAATAACTTTTCGGTTATTATTCCAGAAGGTATTCACGAACAACAAAAAATCGCCGACATCCTAACAACAGTGGACAATATCATTGAAAAAACAGAACAACTAATCGAGAAATATAAAAAAGTCAAAGAAGGCATGATGCAGGACTTATTTACAAGAGGAATAGATGAAAACGGAAACCTTCGGCCAAGTTATGAACAAGCACCTCATTTATATAAAGAGACAGAGCTAGGGATGATTCCGAAGGAGTGGGATGCTAATCACTTAGAAAATATATCAGATATTACAAGGCTTGCTGGTGCCGAATATTCTGATGTTTGGTATACTGTACCAGAAGGGGAAATTATAGCTTTACGTGGATACAATGTAGGAGAAAATGAGCTCGATTTAAGTAACATAGAAACTATCACATTTGATTTATCTAAAAGGCTTAACAGGTCAAAGTTGTTTAAGGGCGATATCGTTTTTCCATGTGTCGGGTCGATTGGTAAAGCCGCTTTAATTTATGAGGATAACCGGTATCATATAAACCAAAATATTGCTAAAATAACTCCCAATGAAAAGATGGACCCACTTTACTTAACTTACTTTTTAATGAGTAGCCATATTAAAAAAGAAATTAATAAGTATAATGCATCCAGTTCACAACCTAACGTTTTAGTAGGAAATTTAAGAAAATTTTCAATAGCGGTACCTAAAATTAATGAACAAATAAAGATTGCAAAAAAACTGTCAAAAATTAATGATGTCCTAAAAAAAGAAGAAAAGTATAAAATCAAACTTAAAAAACTCAAACAAGGTCTCATGCAAGACCTACTTACAGGCAAGGTAAGAGTTAAGGTTTAAGGGGGACTTAACGTGAGTGAATACAACTATGTTGAAAACCCATTCCTAGCCCAGTTAGAACAGCTGGGCTGGGAAGTAATAAGACAACCACAAACAGAAATACCACAAGACCCTTCTGTTAGTTTACGTAGTGACTTTAAAGAAGTCATATTAAAAGATGTGTTTAAAAAGCAGGTTAAAAAAATCAACACATTAGATGATGGTACTGAGTGGTTAACTGAGTCACAGTTAGAAGAAATATATACAGAACTGACGGATCATCCATATAAATCACTTGTTGAAGCAAATAGGGATGTATTTAAATTACTGACAGAAAAGACAAAGACAGAAAAAAATGAAGTTACAGGAGAAGTTAATCCTACGGTTAAGCTAATTGATTTTGATAATGTAGATAATAACTACTTTCTAGCTATAAATCAGTTTAGGATTGATACACCTGGTACTCAAAAGAACTATATAATTCCTGATATTGTACTATTTGTAAATGGAATCCCCCTAGTAGTTATAGAATGTAAATATACAAGTAGTTATCAATCTAACCCTTTAGAAGAGGGGATTAGACAACTACTACGCTACAGTAATCAAAGACAAAATTCAGAAGGAGTACAAGAAAAAGAAGGTGAAGAAAAGCTATTTCATTTCAATCAATTAATGATTGCAACTTGTGGTAGAGAGGCATATTTTGGGACTGTAACTTCATCTTATGAACATTACTTAGAATGGAAAGATATATATCCAGATAAATATCAAGACTTTACTCCACCACTAGGCGAAGTACGTTCCCAAGAAAAATTAATTCAGGGGATGTTACCCCCTGAAACTTTACTTGATATTACACGTCATTTTACGGTATATAAACAAGAAGCAGGAAAAACAATTAAAATTGTTGGCCGTTATCAACAATATAGAGCTGTTTATAAATCGATACAACGATTGCAAAATGGAAAAGACCACAAGGAACGATCGGGAGTGATCTGGCATACCCAAGGTTCGGGTAAATCTTTAACTATGGTTTTCTTAGTTCGTAAAATGAGGAGTATGGAAAACCTTAAGGATTATAAAGTGTTAGTTATAAATGACAGAAGAGACTTAGAAGAACAGTTAGGCGAAACAATGGAACTAACTGGTGAGAAAATTTTTAATGCTAATAATACAGAAGAATTAAAGGAAAGAGGATCTACAACTACTTCAAATATCTTAATGGTTATGATTCATAAATTTTTAGAAAGAGATTTTGACAAAAAGCCAGAGGAACTTGAAAAAGCACTTCATGCTGCTGAAGAACATAAGTTACTGCCAGAGTATAATACTTTTGGTACAATCAATAAGTCTGAAAAAGTATTGATACTGATTGATGAAGCACATAGAACTCAATCTAGTATACTTAGCATGAATATGTTTAATGCATTTCCAAATTCTACAAAAATAGCTTTTACTGGTACTCCTTTAATTACTAAAAAACACAAAAGAAGAACACATGAAACCTTTGGTTCTTATGTTGATACTTATAAACTTCAAGATGCTGTGGAGGATGGGGCTACAGTACCTATCCTATATGAAGGGAAAACTGCTGATACAGCAGTTAATGAGAAGGCTGAATTCGACAGGAAGTTTGAAGATTTATTTAAAGATAGAAGCTATGATGAAATGTTAAAAATAAAGAAAAAGTACGGAACAATGGGAGATATATTTGAAGCTGAACAAAGAATAGAAGCAATTGCTGAAGATATAGTTGATCATTATATTAAAAATATCTTACCTAATGGATTTAAAGCACAAGTAGTGTCAACTTCTAAACGAGCTGCTATTAGGTATCAAGAAGCTATTGAGAAAGCATTGAAAAAACGAATTGAGAAAGAAGAAAAACGTGTAAAAGATACTGAACTTATAAAAAAACTAAAGTTTTTAAAGACTGCTGTTGTAATTTCAAGTGATGGTACTAATGAAAAACCCGAGGTAACTAGAGTAAGGAAAGAAGCTCAAAGAATGAATGCTGTTGAGAATTTCAAAAAGAAGTTTGACTATGATAAAGAATACTCCGGAATAGCATTTCTAATTGTCTGTGATATGCTTCTAACCGGCTTTGATGCTCCAATTGAACAAGTGATGTATATAGATAAGAAGATGGTTGAACATACATTACTTCAAGCAATTGCCAGAGTAAATAGACAGGCTAAAGGTAAATCAAGAGGTTATATAGTAGATTATATTGGGATAGGAAATCACTTACACGAAGCTCATCAAATTTATGGGGATGAAGAAAAAGAAGATATTTATGGTGCAATGAAAGATATTAATTCTGAACTTCCAATATTGCGTGATCGTTATTATCGTTTATTAGATTTGTTTAAGTCTAAGGGAATAGATAAGATTCAACAATATGTAGAATATATGATTCAAGATCCTAGTGAGCAATTAGAAGTTTTAGAATCTTGTGTTGAGCTTCTAGAAGATGTACACTTGCGAGCAAGCTTTGATGTTTATTACAAAAAGTTTTTACAAAGTATGGATATTATATTACCAAACCCTGCAGCTAATGATTATATAGCACCTATGAAAGCTTTTGGGCATATTCAAAATAGGGTGCGGCACAGGTATAAGGATAATACTACAAATTTAATGGGTGCAGGAAACAAAGTTAAAAAGTTAATTAATGAGCATTTAGTGTCTTTAGGTATAGATCCGAAAGTTCCACCTGTAGAACTTATGTCAGCTGACTTTAAAGAATCTCTTGAAGAAAATAAAACAAAAAGTGCTAAAGCTAGTGAAATGGAACATGCCATTAGAAAGCACTGTAAAGTGAATTTTGAAGATGATCCTGCTTTATATGAACGGTTTAGTGAAAAGCTAGAAAAAATTATTGAGTCATATGAAAATGATGTTGAAGAAAAGTTTGAACAGTTAAGTATGCTTTTTGAAGAAATGAGCCAAGGAAGAAAAGAAGATGAGGAAACACAAGGACTTGATCCTAAAACAGAAGCTCCATTTTATGATTTATTATTGTCTAAAACCTTTGATAATAAAGATGAGGTTTCGGATACCACTAAAGAAAATTTAAAACAAGTTACTAGAGAAATTGTTAGAACAATTAGTGAGAATATCAAGATAGTTGACTTCTGGCAAAAGGGAGTAGAACAAGATAGATTAGCAGCAGAAATCGATGACTTATTACTTTTTACAAATATAGATGAAGTTATTGAAACTAAAGAACAGTTAACAGTAGATTTTCTAGAATTAGCAAAAAGAAAACATAATGAGTTGGTGAAGTAAAATGAAGCAATATAAAGATATCTACTATGATTTAGAATTAAGAAAAAGAAAAACTATGAGCATTTATATTGAACGAGATGGAACAGTAAAGGTTTTAGCACCGGAAAACCTTAGTATTGAAGAAATAGAGGAAGTGCTAGAAAGTAAACGATATTGGATTCATTCTAAACTTGAAGAGTGGAAGGAATTAAACAAAACAAAAAAGCAACGAAAATTTGTTAATGGTGAAGGCTTTCTTTATTTAGGAAGGTCATATCAGCTAAAACTGGTTGAGACTCAAGATGTACCCTTGAAGTTGTATCAGGGGTACTTCTGTTTACGAAAAGCTGATTTGGAACAAGGAAGAGAAGTTTTTAAAGAATTCTATAAAGAAAAAGGGTATAAAAAAGTTAGTGAAAGAGTTAATTATTATAAAGATATGTTAGGGGTTAACCCTTCAGGTATTAAAATTATGGAATTAAGGAATAGGTGGGCTTCTTGTTCTGAAAATGGAACAATTAATTTTCACTGGAAAGTAGCTATGGCTCCTATGACAATAATCGATTACATTGTGGTACATGAATTAACTCATTTTATATATAAAAATCATTCTGATTCCTTTTGGAATACTGTAGATAAAGTATTACCTGATTATCTAAAAAGAAAGAAATGGTTGAGAGAAAATGGAGCTAGTTTGGAAATTTAAGAGATTCTTAATCATAAAAGTTTTGGAGTGATAAAAGATGGCGTGGAGTATTTCAAAATCAGCTGATTTAGTGTTACGGCATCTAGAAATGCAAGGGATTGATGTTGATGATTATTATAAGGAAGTATTTAAAAAGACCGGTTTTATTGATATAGAAGGATATACTTGTCGAGTGGTCAATGTAACTAGCGAAACTAATATGCGTGTTAGGGTGAATAAAGACTGGTTTAGCGATGATGATAATATGGATAAGCCTTTTATAGAAAAACCAGGTATGACAATCTCTTTCGAACTAAATTTAATACCAACTGAAAATAAACTTTATTTTTTACATTTTAAGGACTTGCGAAATTGTGCTTTGCAGCTTGAATATGATCGAGATATTTGGTTTAAAGAAGCAATTTGGGGGATAGAAATAGATATTAAAAATAATTGCTTTAGGTGGAAACACAATAACAAATGTTTTCCGCTTCAAGAGTTTTCGGTTAATAAAGTAAAGAAATTACCAGATTATAATAAATATGCTTGGCCTAAAGATGTTGGTGAAATTGATTCTAGAAAATATGTCAAAACCACAAGGTTAGTAAGAGATACTTCAATATCAAAAGAAGTCAAGGAAATATATAATTACGCTTGTCAAATATGCGGTGAAACAATAATGCTTGATGAAGATAACTATTATGCGGAAGCTCATCATTTAAAGCCTTTAGGTTCACCTCATTACGGACCTGATAAAGTTCAAAATGTGATTTGTGTTTGCCCGAATCATCATGCAATGCTAGACTATGGAGCATTATATTTAGATAAAAGTAGATTATATATCCATAAAAATCACGATTTAAAAAAGGAATTTCTTGACTATCATAATAAAATCATCAGCTATTCTTAACAAATCCTGCCTTGTAATGGCAGGATTTATTTTTAGGTAAACTAATTCTATAAAACTAGAAGGTTATTTGTTGCGAAAAATCAAAATAGTATTAATATAATGTTTTGATTTTGGAGGTGCGAACTAATTGACGAAAGGTACTGTTGAGATATTAAAAAGGGATGCTAAAAAGTTTTCTAAGAATTATTCTGAAGATAATATTGAAAAGGCAAAAGAAAAACACGAACGCTTTTTAGAAAAGTTTCCGAGAGAAAAGATTAAAGAAATGGAGTTAGAAGAATATGCGCTTGGTAAAACAAAGCAGGGGTCTTTTTGCTGGTGGTTAGAGTTTCACACTACTGAACTTGGTAGTATCAAGGGTGGAACAGCCAATAAACTACGTATTTATTATAGTCCTAAAGAAAATGAGTGGAAGTATCCAGATGGTTTTAACTCAGTGGAAGAGGCCTGGGAAAAGCTTCGGGGAGATATCATCAAATTAATAGAAGCTTATGATGAAGCCCCATATGAAGGCATTAATGAGGAAAATTTACTATATAGTGCTAATATGCTCAAAGGTAAAATACTATATCTTTACCATCCTGATAAGTTCTTGCCAATGTACAATAGTAAGCATATTCAAGAGTTTTTGGATTTGTTAGATGTACCTCGGGAGAAATGGGCTGCTAAAGATAGTGTAGAATGTAACTTGCTATTAAAAGAAGAGCTGAAAAACATTGAAATGTTTAACAGGTGGCATTCTTGTAAAATCAGTGAGTTTCTTTATCAAACTTATATGCCTAATACAAAATTCTTTAAGATAGCTCCAGGAAGAGATGCAATGTACTGGGATGAAGCGAGAAAAGGTGGCTTTATATCAGTTGGGTGGAATGATTTAGGGGATTTAAACCAATACCCTGATTACGAAGAGTTTAAAAATGCTTTTATTAAAAATGATTTTCACCAAACACGACATAAAAATGCAGAAAAGGCTAATGAACTTTGGCAGTTTTTTAATTTAAAACCAGGCGATAAAATAATTGCTAATAAAGGTAAATCACAAATTTTAGGGGTAGGGACTGTTACTGAAGGTTATAAGTTTAGAGATGATTTTGAAGATCAAAAACATGTTGTCGCTGTTAATTGGGAAGAAACATTTGATCCTCCTTTAGAAATACCCAAACAAGATTACTGGCCTAAGAAAACAATAATTGAAATACCTCAGAAAAAATACTTGGAATGGATTCACAAAACGCAAGATACAGGAGGTTTTTCGCCTGATCAAGAGAAGTTTTTTGAAAGATTAGAGAGGGCTTTAGAAAGAAAAGGCCAATGTATCTTATACGGTCCACCTGGTACAGGAAAAACTTATCTTGCAAAGCAATATGTGCGTTGGAAAAATGATAAGAATGAAATATTAAAAAAGAATGAAACCTCTGATAAAAAAGTATGGATGATGGTAGCATCATCAACAGGAAACTTTCAGTGGGAAGAAATTCTTGATAGTAAAGGAAAAGTGGAGTATACAGAAAAGAGTATACAACGTAATTTTAAAATGGCTAAAAAGGGTGACAAGATTCTCTGCTATAAAGGGGGCGCAAAAGAAAAAAATAAAGGTTTTGTTGGACTTGCTGAAGTAGAAAAACCTTTAACAGATGGCACTTTAACAGTACGGGCTAAGCGGAGTTTTAAAGATACAATACTACTTGATGAAATAAAAGATGAAGCTGTTTATAAATTATCTCAACCTGGGAAAATGGGAAATCGAGGTACTATGTTTGAATTAAATGATGATTTTGTGGAAATGATCAGAAATATTTTATTAGAGATGGAAGATCAAGAATCAGCAGATATGCTAGCTGAAACTACTACAAAAAATAACTTATCTGAATGTACTTTTCATCCTTCATTTACCTATGAAGACTTTATCGAAGGATATAAACCAATCCCTACAGATGAAGGTAAGGTTGTATTTGAGTTACAAGAAGGTATCTTTACTAAACTGTGTAAAAAGGCTCAAGAAAGTCCTGATATCCCTTTTTACCTTATTATAGATGAAATTAATCGTGGTAATGTTCCTAAGATACTTGGTGAGATGATTACTTTACTAGAAAAAGATAAACGAGACATGGAAGTTACTTTGCCACAAAGCAAAGACAGTTTTGTAATTCCACCTAATATATATTTAATTGGAACAATGAACACTTCAGATCGAAGTATTAAAATGATGGACGCTGCGCTGAAAAGAAGGTTTGCATTTATTGAATGTATGCCTCAAAAAGAGTTGATCAATGAAGAAATTGACGAGTTAGGTATAAGCCCAGGTAAAATTTTAGAACAAATTAATGAAAAACTTGTTGAAATTGAAGGTAGAGACAAGCAGATAGGTCATGCTTATTTTATGAAGGATGGTAAGCAGATTTATTCAGTAGCAGACTTAAAAGAGGTGTTTGAACTAGAAATAATACCTTTACTACAAGAATATTGCTATGACGATTATGAGAGGTTAGCTGAAATTATCGGTGAAGGACTTGTAGATTCTGAGAACTTAATGATTAATTCAGAAATCTTTCAGGAACCAGATGATGTTTTTGTATCTGAACTTGTAAAACATTTCAAAGGATAGATGCCTAATGACAAAATCTAAAGATATTTATGAAGTAAAAGAATATCAGGAACTAATGATTTATGGTTATCAACTTACCTCCGATGAACGGGAATATTTACAGAAGCAAAGTGTTATTTATCAAAGTAATGAAACACAAAAGAGATTTGAATTTCTCGAGTTAAAAGGTGGGGTAAAGATAAAGGGGGATAGTTGGGTAGGAGTAATTGAATTAGAGAAGGTTAGGATAATTATTAAGCCCAAATTTAATAAAGGATTTGTAGATTTAATTGATATGATTTGCTTTTCTGAGGAGATACCTTTTTATAATTGGAAAGATTCCCGGGCCGAATACGATAAATTTCACGATGACTTTATTGAAATTTATATCAAACTGTTACTTTTTCATATTAAAAAAACAATGGATAAAGGTATCTTTAAAGAATACGTTACAGAAGAAGAAAATCTAAGAAGACTACGGGGAAGACCGGATATGATTAAAAATACTAAAGTTAACTACGCAGTACCAACTAGGATTTATTGTTGTTACGATGAGCTATTAACAGATGTACCAGAGAACCAGATTATACTTAGTGCACTAAAAGCAGCTAAAAAAATGAGGATGGGAAATGAAACAAAGAGACGTCTAAATCGTTTTTATCATGAATTTCGTGAATTATGTAGTACGTTTAACGGTGAATATTTTCCTACTTTCAGTTATAACAGGCTGAACCAACATTACGAAACCACGCATAAACTGTGCTATTATATTTTGCAACAAGAATTCATGAAAAACCTTTATAAGGAAACTAGTGAATCATTTTTCTGTTTGTTAATTGATATGAATGAGTTGTTTGAACAGTTTGTAGTTAAATTATTAAATAAGTATTTACCGAAAAACTTCATTGTAAGTGCTGGAAAACGTATAAAAGGTGCTATTGTATCTAATAGCAAGAGTTATCGAGATATTATACCTGATATCTCGGTTTACGATAAAGATAACAGAAATACTTTGGTGCTTGACGCCAAATATAAACATTATGGATTCAAGAAAATTGAAACCAGCGATATATTTCAACTTACTTTCTATACTCACTATTTTTCTAATAAAAAGAACTCTTTAGATAGAAGCATTATCTTTTTTCCAAGGTATTCTAAAGAAGAGGAAAAAGAATTCACTATACAGTCGCTTCCTGAAACTACCAAAGAGGTAGGTTTAAAAGCTTATGCTATTTCTATTCAAGATATTTTACATGATGCTAAAGAAAATAATAGACATAATTTGAAAGAAAGAGCGTGTGAGTTAATTCAGTGAGTTATTAAAGTCAGACCATTAATTGTAAAGGGAGATTTAGCATGAAAATACAAAGTGCCTTTCGAGATGAGAGGGTTAATATCTACGCAATGACTAAAGGGCAGCTACCTGATAGCTACTCCCATCAAATAATTTTATGTAAGAAAAAGCCCTTGTCTAAAGTAGGTCCATTTGTTTTATTACCCAAGAGTTCTAGCCCTAACTATAAAATGTCTGCAGTGGGCAAAAGATACAAAGAACGTATTAATAATCAACCATATGATTTAAAATATGTTGCTTATATAGATGATTATCTAAAAATTTCGATAACCCGGGAAGTGTTTAAAGAACTACAGGAAAATGGTTTTTTTATCTTATGGGAACCAGAAGCACCTTATAACTATTTTGAAGGAAGGCAAGAAGGATACCTTGCACTATTTAGAGTGTATGAGATAAATGATTTTGTTCCAGATAATTTGTTCGAAAGGGGTAGGATTGGGCGAAATTTTCATTTTTCCTTGAGCGAACCTTATACTACTGAAGTTAAGCGACCAGTACTAGATGATGCGACTTATCGGAGTATGAAATTTGATTTGATAGACCTATTAAAAGTAAAAAATTCCTTACTGGATATTGTAAATACAACTTATGTTCTACCTGGTATTAAAAACGTATTGCTAAAGGATTTAATTAATGAAGAGAAAATAGTTTATCAGGAAAACAGATATAAAACACCTGAGCAAATAGCAGAGAAAATTAAGGAAAAAGGACCAAAGAAAAAGAAAATTATTGTTAAAAATGAACAGTATTATAGAGATCCTGATATTATTAGTTATGCTAAAAAGCGTGCCAATGGAGTTTGTGAGTGTTGTGGCCAAGAAGCACCTTTTCTTAAAGATGATGGTGCCCCCTTTTTAGAGACGCACCATTTAAAAGCTTTATCAGAAGGTGGAGAAGATTCTATAGAAAATGTTTGTGCTGTTTGTCCTAACTGCCATAGAAAGCTTCATTACAGTAGTCATAGAGAAGAATTAACTAAGGAAGTAAGAGATTATATTGCAAATATATATAATTAATGACTAGAAAATGTTCATCTAGATGTTAAAAACTAAAACATAACAAAATAAGATACTTGATAAGTTGGTACGTTAGAAATTGGAGGGTTACATTTGTGGAGACCTGTAACTTTTGAAGATGAATTATTAGAGAAATTTTTAGATCAAAACCCTGGAGAAATGTATCTTGAAGTACCAATTGGTAATGCAGAAGGTGCTTCTATAGCAAGACGAATTGACGGTGTTTTGATCTCTGGAGAGACTTCAACTGTGTTTAGTCAAAATGATTATAATCTAGAATCATTTAAGGAAAAAATTAAAGGACAAGTTGTCTATGTTATTGAAGCAAAAAGAGAGTTAAACCGAGGAGTCATAGGACAAGTTGAAGTGGGGGCTAAATTACTAGCTAAAGAATTTGAACCATCTAGGGTAGAAAAAGTTGTTTTATGTTCGAAGGGAAATAAAGACTTAGAATGGTATTGTAAAGAAAGCAATATTACTGTTTCTTTATATCTAATGAATGTAAATGAAAAACAAAACATAAAAAGTACAGATAAGAAAGTATCTGATATAAGACAAGCACCAGATTTGGGTAGAAAGAGAGCTTTTTACAGTGGATGGTCTGATGCAATAAAAGGTAACTTATATAAATCAGCTTATACTAAGAAGACTCATGCTAATATGGGAAATCTTTTTGGTTGGATATATGGCGATCAAAGTAAAGAGTTTAAAGAAGAAACTTGGGAAAGGTACATTAAGCATTCAAGTATAGAGGAAGAATAGATCACCAGTTTAATAAAACTTCAGATAAACAAACATTTTATAAGATTAAATGTTTGTTGTAATTTGTAGGATTTATCCTAATTATGTAGAAATTGTAAACTATTGATTTAATTTTATTTACTTTGTTTATCTGAGGGGGAAGCCAAATGTTACAAGAAATATTAAGGTTTTTTGGTTACATACCTATGAAAGAATGTAAAAGAAACTTAGAAATAAAGGATACAAAGATAGCTGAAAAGGATACAACGATAGCTAAAAAGGAAGAAAGAATGGCCGCCATACTAAAGCAAGAGAATGATAAAAATAGAGAAATACGAGAATCTGAAGAGAAAATTATAGAGCTTGAGAAAGAACTAGCTATGGTCAATCAAGATTACACTAAGGTGGAAAATCAATTAAAGGACAAAGAAAATCAAATTGAAGAACAAAATGAAAAGTTACAAATTGCAGAACGTAAAATTGAAAAGCTAGAAGAAGAAATAGACAAATTGAAGAGGCAACTAGAAATTGAACGTAACAAAGAAAAAGAGGTAGTATATCTAGAGGACTTTCTTGATGTCTTTAATTACAGTGATAACGTTATTAAACAATATGTTGACTCAACTAATTGGGATAATTACTCAAATGAACAACTATTTAAAATAATAAGCGAAGCTCTAAATAAATCACTGTTTGAAGTGGTTCAGAAGGTTTTAGATGTAATAATGAGCAGACTAGATAAATCTTCAGGTACCAAGAAAATCAACTTCAAAGGATTCAATCCTATACTTAAGAAAATAATATCAATGTTACCTGATAAATATTTAGATAGTGAATGGGTATATAGAATGCTTTATTATAATTATTTTGATGATGAAATTGATTGGGTTAAGTACTGGTTTGATTTATTCATTAAAAAGAAAGTTAAAATAAAAGATTTACCTAAAAAGAAAGCCAAAGAATTATTGCTCTTATCGTTTTTGTGTAATGAGCGCAATTGTTTTAAGAACAATTATTATTTAAAAAATAATAAATTGAACAAAAAATCTTCTATCAGTAAGTTCTTTTCAATATATTATGAAAACCCAGCTAAAGATGTATTAAAAGAACTAATATATGATATGGCAGTAGATAAATTAATTAAAGAAGAGCTTGTAAATTTAATTGAAAAAGACCCAAATATACCTTTAGAACAAATTAAAATTACAGATGAATCCTTTGATGAAGTTTTAATGATCAGAATCGACGAGGCATATTGCCCTTATTGTTTTATATCATTACGATTAAAAGAAGTCAAAATCAAGTATTATTATCATCGACTTACTGATGTGGCAGGAGAAATTAGCCATGAAGTATTATTTTGTAACAACTGTTCGTCTCCATTTGTAAATAAACAATTATCAACAAAGTTGAAAGAAAAAGTGAAGCCAAGAGAAGTAAAAATAATATCTGCAAGAGGGGTTACATATACAGATGTTAGTTCTACTGATAAAGAAAATGCATCAGGCTATAATTTAAGAGAAAAATCTGAGTTAGGAAAACTTGGATATAATGTTAGGGAGGAAACTTCTCAACAAGAAAGATGGGAGATATTAGTTAATGAAGCAGTTCCTAAACTTGGGGTAAGAAAAGTAGTTCAAATAATCAGCTCACATATAAGGTTAAGAAAACTTCAGCGAGATTCACATAAGTACGAGCGAGCAATATCCGAATGGGAATATGATCTAAAAAGACTTGAAAAGGAATATAACTTTAAGAGGGAAAATATATTATGATTTATTTATTATAAGTACTAAGTGGAAATAATAAATCTAACATAACAGTATATGCTGTTATGACAAAAAAGTGATGATTTCCAAGGGAAAACAATGATATTTGTAGAATTCTGTAAGATAAGGAACTTCCTTATCTTAGATGTTACGAGCGTTTTGAGTGAAACTCATAAAGTAAAATACTAGAATATATCGTATAATTTGTAAGCCCTGCAAAATAATATTCAATTCTGTAATGGGGGTATTTATGTTATGAATAAACATAGCAATCATGACTCTGTTCATGAAACTATGACGAATGAAGAGCCTTCTATGAAGGTTACTGATATAAACAAAAAATATAGTTATAAAAAAGTGAAGAATTTATTTGAATATTTAAAAGCATATTATTCTTTCACAAGAAAACAAATATATGATGTTGCGAGCTATGATACTGTTTACTGGTATTATGATTTACCTAATACTCAGGGGTGTTCTTTCGAATCAACTTCTGAAGGTGAAAAGTTGACAATCAAAAAGCAAAGTATTCCTAACCCTAAAGAACCACCTGCTAGTATTAAGCCATGGATTGAAGGGAATTGGAAAGATCCTTCAGTAGAAATAAAAATACGCAAAAATATACCTAAAAATTCTACAACTGATGGTGAGGTAGAACAATTTAGTGATGATATTAATCGTGTAAAAGAAATGAAAGAATGGTATAAACACTGGGAAGAGTGGCGTGAGCAGGCTTTACTTAAACAACGAGTACATCAACTATATCAAGAGATGTTTTTGCTAAGTCAAAGTTTAGAAAGACAGCAAGATGAACTAGAGTTGGTTTGGGGTCATGGTATCTTATACTGGAGAGATGATGGGAAGAAAATACGCCATCCCGTTGTAACGACTAAGGCTATTTTGAATTTCGATGAAAAGAATGGACAAATTGAAATTATATCTCAAGATGTGGAAAATACTTCATTAGAACTTGAATTTTTAAACAGTATCAAGAACTCACATATCAGAGATTTATCTAAACTAAAAGATGAAATAAAGAATATGCAGTTAAATCCTTGGGATAAGAGAGGTGTGGAAGAACTCTGTGAAAAGTTAGTCAATCTATTAAGTCCTAATGGCAGGATACATTTTGATAGTAAAAAATTAACTTCTGATAAAGACCCGGTTATAACTTATGAACCTGTACTAATTCTTAGGAAAAAACGTGTAGGTTATAGACAAGATTTAGATGATATATTAGAAGGACTAGAACAAGGGAAAGAACCCCCAAAAACTATTCAAAATATCTTTGACAAAGACCAAACTATGTCTTCAACTACAAATAAAAACATTGCACCAGAAGAACTGATGTTTCCACTGGCCTCTAATGAAGAACAAAATCAGATAGTGAAACGACTTTCGGAAAATACTGGCGTTACAGTTCAGGGACCACCTGGGACAGGAAAAAGTCATACAATAGCAAACTTAATTTCACATATGTTAGCTCATGGAAAACGAGTTCTAGTTACAGCAAAATCAGAAAGACCTCTTCGCGTATTAAGGGAGATGATCCCGAAAAATATCCAACCGCTATGTGTCAATGTGTTCACAGATGAGAGTAATTCTAAAATAGAGTTAGAAGAGGCTGTTAGAAGTATTTCTGAAACTATGGGTTCATTGGACATAACAAGCGAGGAGAAAAGACTCAATAAACTAAAAAACACATTGAAATCTATTAGAGAAGAAAAAGCTACATTACAAAATAAAATAAAACAAATTTCAGAATTTGAAACTTCCACTTATATGATAAATGGTCAGGAATTTACTTTGCCACAACTAAGTTCCTGGCTCACTGAAACTGAAGAGGATCTTGGCTGGATCAAAGATAAAATCTCTCAAGATGCAGAGTTTCCTTTAGATAAAATTGAATTAACCAGGTTGTATGAATTGATGGGCGAGTTAAAGCACGAAGATAGAGAGAAGCTTCAGGATGGAATACCTGATCTCGCTTGTCTACCCACTAGTCAAGGGTTAAAAGAATTGAATAATAAAGTGGATGAACTAAAAAATACAGGAAGTAGTAATTTGATTGTTGAAAATACTGAAGAGTTGAATGTCGAAGTTGTAGCCGATTTACTGACTGACTTAGAAAAAGTGACTTCAGATTTAAAAAGCCTATTAGATGAAAACTGGTTATCTACTATTTTTCAGGATGCAAAAAGTGAAGGTATCAGAAAACAACAGTGGATAGATTTAATAGAAAGTAGTAGGGAATATGTAAAAAAGTTATATGAACAGAGAGAAAGAACTGCAGAATATGAAATTGACATTACCTTTGAAAGTAATGTGGGAAATTTACTTGATACAGTCACAGAACTAGAAACAGATCTAAAGAAAAAAGAAAAAATCGGATTATTTCAAAAGGTTTTAAACTCTAATGTAAGAAATATACAGAAAAACTGTACAATTGAAGGGGAACCCCCTAAAACATTAGAAGACATTCAGATACTTAAAGCAGAGCTTGATAAACGTTTGACTGCAAGAAAATTATTAAAGCGTTGGGAAAAACAGATATTAACCATTGAGGGACCAAAGTTTAATGTAGATGATCCCAGATTAATCGAAAAAATCGATGATCAGTTGGAAGTTATAGAAACAGTGATTTATTGGAATGAAAGAACTTTCGAGCCTTTAAAAGATAAAATGAAAGAAAATAACATACCTGTAACTATACAAGATGTAGATTTAAAAGAGCTAGAAAGTTTTATAAAAAAATTGAAGTCAACTGTAAACCATATAAGATTGAGAAAGGTAAAAAAACAACTAGATAAGGTAAACACATTTATCAATGAAAATTTAGAGAAAAATAACCAGTTTTATTGTTTATGGGAACAGTTAGCTTCTAGTATGTGTGATCGTAATTATGAGTTATGGGATAAGACTATAGAAGAATTTATTCGCTTAAAAAATTTAGAAGATGCTTATCAGGAGTTTATGGGGTTACTAAATAAAATAATTGAAGTAGCACCTACTCTGGCAAAAGATTTGGAGCGACAAGGTGGAGATGGTATTCCTCTTTCTCCTCCTACTGATATTCAAAAGGCTTGGGAGTGGCGAAAAGCTGATACTTGGTTAGCAGATGTTTTATCAGAAGATCCAATTAAATTAAGTGAACAAGTAGATGAATTGAGAAACAAAGAAAAGAAAATTCTAGAACAATTGGTATCTACTTCAACTTGGTTAAATCTCTCAAGAAATGTTACAGAAGAAAATAGAAAAAATTTAATTGCTTGGCAACAATCTGTGAAAAGGATAGGTAAAGGAACAGGAAAATATGCAAGTTATTATCGTAAACAAGCTAGAGAAAAAATGGATAAAGCCAAGGATGCTGTACCTGTGTGGGTGATGCCTTTTAATAGTGTAATTGAAAACTTTCCGCCCTGGAGTGAAAAGTTTGATCTAGTTATTGTAGACGAAAGTAGTCAGGTGGATATTTTTGGTTTATTATCATTCTTTCGCGGAAATAAATTGCTTGTAGTAGGTGATGATAAACAAATCAGTCCTCAAGGGGTAGGACAAAATCTACAAGCTGTTCATAGGATAATGAATACCTATTTAAGCGATGTAGAACATGGGGATTTATTTGAACCTAAATATAGCCTATATGATTTATCCAAACAAGTATTTCCTGGAGTGATTATGCTAAAAGAACATTTTCGCTGTTTACCTGAAATAATTCAATTTAGTAACGACTTGATGTATCAAGGTGAGATATTACCTTTAAGAGAGAAAATGGGAAGCGTGGGACAAGAATGGTCTTCAGTTATTCGAGTGCCTGTTGAAAATGGCTATAGAATGCCTAACGCTAAAATTAATGAACCGGAAGCAAGGAAAATAGTAGAAACAATAATTAAGTGTTGCAATCAAGATGAATACACTAACAAAACTATGGGTGTTATCTCTTTACTAGGAGATGAACAAGCAAACTTAATTGAAGAAATGCTCATGGAAGAGCTGGGACCTGAAGAAATGAAAACAAGAAAGCTTCATGCAGGGGACGCATATTACTTTCAAGGAGATGAGCGAGACGTTATATTCTTATCAATGATAGAAGCAAAGGGAGATCATAGACCGGCAGTTCTAAACAAAGAACACGATTTTAAACGTTTTAATGTTGCAATGAGCAGAGCCAAAGACCAAGTGTGGCTTTTCCATTCCATTGATACTGAAGATTTAAATCCACAAGATGTTAGGCATAAACTGATACATTACTTTAAGAATCCTCATAGAATGCAAAAAGAGTATACTGAACTAGAAGAATTATGTGATTCAAAATTTGAAAAAGATGTATTGAAAGATCTTTTAAGACTTGGATATGCAGTAGAGCCACAATATCAGGTGGGAACCAAAAGAATTGATTTAGTGGTCTTGGGTATGGATGGTAACAAATTAGCCGTTGAATGTGACGGGGATGCTTACCATGGTATAGAAAACTGGGAATATGACTGGAATCGTCAAATTCAACTAGAACGACTTGGTTGGAAATTCTTTAGAATTAGAGGTAGTGCTTACTATAGAAATCCTGAAAAAGAAATTAAAGATTTAGTTTCAGTTCTTGATGAGATGGGTATATACCCAAAGCATTAAAGTTGATTTAATCATTAAATAGCGTTAAGTATACCTAGTAGTCTTGTAAAAAGATTACTAGGTATTTTTATAAACGTTACGTGATTTAAATTCTAATAAATCTGTAAATGAGGGTAAGCTAGAGAATTAAAATAGAAAAGTAGACTAAGTTTTATTCGGTATAAGAAAAAAGGATAGTTAATCTTGATGTAGAAGTATATAAAAAAATGGGAGTATATTCCGGTTATAAACTTGAACACTAAAGCTTAGATGGTATCATTTTAACTAAAGTTATGCGCAAGACATGGCCCTAAAGATTTATCAGAAACTTTAAGGTAGGGCTTTAGCAAATAAATTGATTGATGAAGGTGCAAAGAAAATACTTAATGATATTAACACCAGGGGGTGACGATTTGAACGGTAAAGTTTATCTGGTTGGTGCAGGTCCGGGTGATGAAGGACTAATTACCAAAAAGGGAATAGACTGCATAAAAAAAGCTGATGTAATAATTTATGATCGCTTAATAAGTAATGACATATTAACTTATGCTAATGAAACTACTGAGTTTATATATGTTGGAAAAGTTCCAAATAATCATACATTAACTCAAGAAGAAATAAACCAATTACTAATAGAAAAAGCAGAAGCGGGTTATACAGTCACAAGGCTAAAGGGTGGAGACCCCTTTGTATTTGGTCGGGGAGGAGAAGAAGCTAAAGCATTACATGATAGGAAAATTAAATTCGAAATAATCCCAGGAGTAACCTCATCTATTGCTGCTCCTAGTTATGCAGGAATTCCAGTAACACATAGAAATGTAAGTTCTAGCTTTTCAGTTATAACTGGACATGAAAATACTGACAAACCTAATAGTTCACTTTCGTGGGATAAACTAGCTACAGCTACTGATACTCTTTGCTTTTTGATGGGGATTGGAAATTTAGAGAATATAGTTGAAAATTTAATTAAACATGGTCGAGACCCGAATACCCCTGTTGCTATAGTAAGGTGGGGAACTTTTACAGATCAATATACCCTAACAGGTGATTTAACTAATATAGTTCAAAAGGTTAAAAAACATAATGTCAAATCCCCTGGAGTAATAGTTGTCGGAGAGGTAGTTAACTTAAGATCATCACTGAACTGGTTTGAAACTAAACCTCTGTTTGGTAAAAAAATATTAGTTACGAGAGCAAGAAGTCAAGCAAGTGAACTTTCAAGAAATATAAAGGAGTTAGGTGGAGAACCTGTTGAGTTTCCAACTATTAAAGTTGAACCACCAACTAGTTTAGATGAGTTAGATAATGCAATAAATAATTTAGGCGACTATCACTGGTTGATTTTTACAAGCCAAAATGGCGTTAACTTTTTCTTTCACCGATTATTCTATCATCAATTAGATGTAAGGAGCCTAGCAAATATAAAAATTTGTGCAGTTGGTAGAAAGACAAGAGAATGTTTAGAAGATAAAGGACTATTAGTTGATGTCGTACCAAAAGAATATAGAGCTGAAGGGTTAATAGAAGCACTTAAAGGTAAGGTGAAAAAAGAAGAAAAAGTACTCTTTCCACGGGCTAAAAAAGCACGGGAAATACTTCCAAAAGCACTAAAAGATATGGGTCTAGAAGTAAATGTAGTTCCAACATATCAGACTGTTAAAGAATCAACCGCTCAAGAAGAGATTAAAACACTACTACAAGAAAATGAAATAGATGCTATAACTTTTACTAGTTCATCTACAGTAGAGAATTTTGTAGACTTGATAGGTACTGAAGGATTAGAAAATGTAGATACATTTTCTATCGGGCCTATTACAGAAAAAACCTGTAATGATCTAGGAATTAAAGTGAATGCAACTTCAGATGAATATACAATAGAAGGGTTAGTGGATGTGCTAACGAGAAGATTAGGTGGAGTATTTGACTCTACACTGATATAAAAAACTCATGAATCATTAGATGAAAAGTAAAATCCTTAGAGTGAAAAGGTTACAGTTTTTAGTAGAGGTGTTTATATGAACAATGAATTGACTGATTTACAAAAACAAATTATAGCTCATTTGCAAGGTGATTTACCTATGTCAAAGGAGCCATACAAAGAAATCTCTGATAAATTAGGGATAAGTCAAGAACGATTATTTGATGAGATTAGTTTTATGAAACAACAAGGACTATTACGTAGGATAGGTGCCATTTTAAAGCATAGACATGCAGGATTTAATGCTAATGCTATGGTAGCTTGGAAAGTTCCTGATCATTTAGTTAATGAAGTTGGAAAAACTTTTGCTTGTTTTAAAGAAGCAAGCCATGTTTACTTAAGACCAACTTATCCTGAATGGCCATATAACCTTTATACAATGATCCATGGTTATTCAAAAGAAGAGTGTGAAGAAATTGTTAGACAAATGTCTAAAAAAACAAATTTAACTGAATATCAATTACTATATAGTACAAAAGAATATAAAAAATCAAGTATGACTTATTTTTAACTGAAAGATAGGTGATGTGGAAGACTTGATCACCCATACGTTCTTCTATGACAGTCTAGACAATTTACTAAGTCTAATGAGATTTGAAAAAGTCTTCTCCCACCTCTTTTTCATCTATATCCTGGCATCTTACCACCTTTTGCAAGTTAATTCCAATTGCTAACTTCTTCAGTGTCTTCTATAAGACACTAAACCTTTTTATCCTCTCTAATATACTTTATTTTGTTGTTATTCAGTTCTTTCAAATAATTCACATAACTTACATCAGCTCTAATGTCTAATTCTCTGTTTCCCCTTATATCCTTCTAATGCATCCTTCGAAATGTGTACTGACCATTTCTTCATTTTCAAGCAAAGAACCTATTGAGTATTTAAATTAAAATGCCTTTAGGGTTATGGAACGATAACTCGGAATAAGCCTCAAAAATAGCTTCTTACCGGAAAAAGTATATTTATGCATATTAAAGTAAAAAATGTTAAAACTTGATAGTAGAGAAGCTAAAAATGAGGTGTGGTAATGGAAAATAAAGATAAGAAGGATGAAACTATCTACTATGATATTGTTAAGTTTTTCAGTTCAATGAAGTGTGGAATAATTTTATTAATTTTGTTTGCTATTGTTTCAAGTTTAGGGTCTTTTGTACCTCAAGAGAAACCTTTTCAAGTTTATGAAGAAAGGTATAGTGATGTAGTAGCTAATATTATTTTAACGGTGGGGTTAGACAATGTATTTGAAGCTTGGTGGTTTATTGTTCTTGTAGCAACACTTTGTGCTAATATATTTTTCTGTAGTTTAAATAGGTTACCAAAACTATATAAGATGGCTTTTAAACCTAATAAAACTATTACAAAAGAGAATATTAAAAAATTTAAATACTCTCTTATTAAAGACTTAAATGATGACACAACTAAAACTATAAATCAGGTTAAGAGTTATTTTGAAAAACAACGATATAGAACAGAAGTTATCAAAAGTGAAGATGACAAAAAGGTTATACTAGCTGAAAAAGGACGATTAGGGTATTTTGGATCTTTTTTAACACATTTAAGTTTTGTGATAATTATATTTGGATTTGCGTTTGGAAACATAGCTGGTTTTGAAGATTTTATCACTGGAAAACCAGGTGACAAAGTTTACATAGAAAAAGCCGGATTTTCAATTAAAGTAGATGATTTTCAAGTAGATTTTCGTGATGACTATTCAGTAGATCAATATTATAGTAATTTAACTGTTAAAGCAGGTGGAGAAGAGCAAAAAAGTGATGAAATATATGTCAATAATCCTTTAAGATTTGATGGTGTTAACTTATATCAATCTAGTTATGGCTGGGAGACAGAGTTTACAATTGAAAATCAGGAAACTGATTTTATAGATACTGTTTATTTACGAGAGCAAGGTGTATTCGAACATCCCTATGAAAACCTAGTGGTTTTCTTACAGTCTTTTTATCCAGACTATGCTAAAACGTTAGCAGGTCCGAGAAATCGTTCACCAGAGCCTAATAATCCACGTTTTGTTTGGACGCTTTATGAAAACCAACAACCTGTAGATACATTTTTAACTTCTCCGGGTGAAACAGTGGAGTTTGATAATTTTAAGCTTGGATTTACTGATTATGATAGGTTTACTGGACTTCGAGTAGTGCATGACCCAGGTATACCAATTTTCTTTTTTGGTAGTGCTTTGATGTTAGTTGGTCTAGGACTTTCATTTTATCTATATCCTCGTAGAGTTTGGGCTTATATAGAACCAAAAGATAGTAGAACTAAAGTTATAGTCGGAGGAAAAAGTCTTAAAGACGAAACGGTAATTAAAAATGAATTTAATAACTTAGTTAATAAATTAGATGAGGCTGGTGATAAAAATGACAGCTGAACAACTAGGATCATTAGAAGATACATTGTTTTCTATGACATTTGTGTTATATTTTGTAGCAACTTTAATATATGTTAGTAACTATATATTAGTTAATAAAGAAAGTAAGGCAGGAAAATATGGAACATTAATAACATTCTTAGGTTTGATTGTTCATACACTTTCAATTATTATTAGAATAATTAATGCTGATCGCTTAACCATGCATAACCAGTTCGAATTTGCAACTTGGTTTGCATGGGGGATAGTATTAAGTTATTTATATGTTGAAAGGTATTATGATTTTAAATATAGAGGAATAGGAGCCTTTGTTGTTCCAATAGGGTTTCTTATGATCTTATATGCTTCAACCTTACCACGCGATATAAGTCCTCCGATGCCAGCTTTACAAAGTGGTTGGTTATCAGTCCATGTAGCTACGGCAATATTAGGATACGGAGCTTTTGCAGTTGCTTGTGGTATTTCAATTATGTATCTTTTAAAAGAGAGAAAATTTGATAAGCGTAGTATATTTAATAAATCTTTTTTTCCATCTTTAGAAGTATTAGATTTGATTAACTATAGAGCTGTAGCTTTTGGTTTTATTGGGCTAACACTTTGCATAATTACAGGAGCCATTTGGGCAGAACAAGCGTGGGCTCGATATTGGGGTTGGGACCCGAAAGAGACTTGGTCCCTAATTACATGGGTGGTTTATTCTGTTTTTTTACACGCAAGAATTATGAAAGGTTGGAGAGGTCGTAAAGCAGCATGGTTTGCAATTATAGGTTTCTTGTGTGTGTTATTTACTTATGTTGGGGTAAATATGTTACTTCCAAGTATACATAGTTATGTTTAAAAAACTAAAGCTAATCTATAGGGTTAGTGGGTTAGTAATAGTTGTCATATTTGACAACTATTTTTTAAAGAGATATACTTTGATTGTCAAAGTTTGATGATCAAAGTATTTGATTATTCAGATATACGTTATCTATTAATAGGTTCAGGGGGGATTTGATGCCTGAGAGTGTTTTAAATGAATTACTAGTAGATACTTTTAATGATATTCTTAATATCCAGCAGCAGGTTTTACAGTCAAAAGGACTTAAAAATTTATCTATTACAGAAGTTCATACCATTGAAAAGATTGGGAAAAAGTCTAAACGCACTATGTCACAAGTTGCCTCTGAACTAGGAATTACTATTGGTACATTAAGTACATCAATAAATCACCTAGTTAAAAAAGGGTATGTAGAAAGAGCGAGATCTGAAGAGGATAGACGAATAGTATATTTAAAACTTACCAAAAAAGGTATAGATGCTAAGAGAATTCATGAAACTTTTCATAAAGAAATGGTTCAAGAAGCTATTATAGAGCTCTCTAAAGAAGAACGGGAAGTTCTTATTAAATCTATGAGAAAATTAAATACCTTTTTTAAAAACAAACAAAGTAAATAGTGGGAGTGATAACAATGGATTACAAAGAGATTATTAAATTAATGAAGGAAATGAATGATTCAGATCTTACAAAATTGAAAATAGAAGAAAATAACGTTGTGATAGAAATGGAAAAACAAAATAATGATGTGAGTGTTACAAAAGAAAAACCTAGTCTAGAAAAAACAGATGTTGAAACAAAGGAAGTTAATTTAGACGATGATGATATTGAAATAGTTACAGCACCTATAGTAGGGACATTTTATTCAGCACCTTCTCCTGATAAAGAAGACTATGTAAAAGTAGGGAGTAAAGTAGAAAAAGGTGATGTTCTTTGTATTGTAGAGGCTATGAAAATTATGAATGAAATAGAAAGTGAAGTTAGTGGTGAAGTTGTAGAAATACTGTGTGCGAATGATGATAGTGTAGAATATGGACAGGAGCTATTTAAAATTAAAACTAGTTAATATTGTAGTAAAGGATGATGAATATGTTTAAAAAGATTTTAATAGCTAATAGAGGTGAAATTGCCGTTAGAATAATTAGGGCTTGTAGAGAAATGGGAATTGAAACAGTAGCAGTTTATTCTACTGTAGATAAAGAAGCTCTACATGTTCAAATGGCAGATGAATCTATTTGTATTGGTACAGAAACAGATAACTGTTATACAAATATTAGTAGGATACTAAGTGCTGCAGAACTTACTAGTTCTGAAGCTATCCATCCTGGATTTGGTTTTTTATCAGAAAATAGTCGTTTCGCTGAAATCTGTAGAAAATGTAATATTACATTTATAGGTCCTAGTGCAGAAGTAATTGATAAGATGGGTAATAAGTCTAATGCAAGGGAATTGATGCAACAAGCTAATGTTCCAGTTATTCCGGGTACTAAAAAACCATTAAATAATGAACAAGACGCTAGAGAAATGGTTGAAGAACTTGGGTACCCAGTGATGATTAAAGCTGCCTCCGGTGGTGGAGGTAGAGGTATACGAATTGTTAGAAATAAAGATGAACTTTTAAATGCTTTTAGTACAGCTAAAAAAGAAGCGAAAGCTTTTTTTGGTGATGACACACTCTATATGGAAAAGTATTTAGAAAATCCGAGACATGTAGAAGTACAAATTCTTGCTGATAAATACGGTGAGGTCTTGTATTTAGGTGAAAGAGATTGTTCTATTCAACGAAGAAATCAAAAAGTTGTAGAAGAAGCCCCGTGTCCTGTGATGACTGAAGAACTAAGAGAAAAAATGGGACAAGCTGCTGTGAGGGCAGCTAAATATGTTGGATATGAAAATGCGGGAACAATTGAATTTTTATTAGATAAACATAATAATTTTTATTTCATGGAGATGAATACTAGGATTCAAGTTGAACATCCGGTTACAGAAGAGATAGTAGGTATGGATTTAATTAAAGAACAAATAAAAATTGCAGCAGGAAAAAGGTTAGAGAAAACTCAAGACGATATAGTATTAAAGGGACATTCCATAGAATGTAGGATCAATGCTGAAGATCCACAGGAAAGTTTTATGCCTTGTCCGGGTAAGGTATCAGGACTTTTTATCCCTAATGGTTTAGGGGTAAGGGTAGATTCTCTTCTTTATGATGGATATACAATACCATCAAATTATGATTCTATGATTGCAAAGCTAATAGTCCATGGTAAAGATAGAGAAGAAGCTATTAATAGAATGAAAAGAGCTTTAGGAGAGTTTGTTATATTAGGAGTAAAAAATAATATTGATTTTCACTTAGATATTTTAAATAATGATGATTTTGTAAAAGGATCTTATGATACTAACTTTATTAATAATCAATCCTTTTAATCTAAAAACAAGGGGATGGTCATGTGTTTAATGGACTATTTAAAAAAACGAACAATATAACCCTGAACTCAGAAACTAGTACAAAGCCTACTAAACCACACATTCCAGTCGGATTATGGGAAAAATGTGATGACTGTAAGTCAATCATATATGTAAATGACTTAAAAGAAAACCATTATGTTTGTCATGAGTGTGGCCATCACTTTAGGCTAAGTGCTAAAGAGCGGATAAAACAAATAATAGATGAAGATACTTGGTTCGAGTTAGATAAAGATATCTTTTCTGAAAACCCATTGGATTTTCACGGCTATAGTGAAAAAATAGAAAAACTACAAAAAAAGACTGAACTGAATGAAGCTATTGTCACAGGAATTGGTAAAATTAATAATAAACAAGCGATAGTAGGTGTTATGGATAGTAGGTTTTTAATGGGTAGCATGGGTTCTGTTGTAGGTGAAAAAGTAACAAGGGCTATAGAAAAAGGAATAGAAGAAAACTTACCTGTTATTTTGTTTACAGCATCAGGTGGAGCGAGGATGCAGGAAGGTATCTACTCATTAATGCAAATGGCAAAAACCAGTGCTGCTATTAATAAACTAAAAGAAAAGGGACTACCTTATATAGTAGTACTTACAGATCCTACAACTGGTGGTGTTACTGCAAGCTTTGCCATGTTAGGTGATATAACTTTATCAGAGCCTAATGCACTGATAGGCTTTGCAGGAAAAAGAGTTATAGAACAAACTACTAGAGAAAAGTTACCTGAAGGATTTCAAAGGGCTGAGTTTTTATTAGACCATGGGTTTATTGATAAAATAATACATCGAAACAATATGAAAAGTAAACTTAGTCATATTTTAGAATTGCACAAATTAAACAACCCATCTTTAAGAGTGGTAGATAGTAGTGATACCTCCTTTGAAAAAACAAGTGTAGAGAGAATAGAACAAAGTGAACAACTACCCCCTTATGATAAAGTGAAGTTAGTGAGAAAAAAAGAAAGACCTACTTCTTTAGAGTATATAAATAATATTTTTGAAGGATTTATAGAGTTTCATGGAGACAGATATTTTGCTGATGATGCTAGTATAGTCGGTGGGTTGGCCTTTTTAAATGATTTACCTGTAACTGTTATAGGTCAGCAAAAAGGTAGAGACTTACAAGAAAATATTGATAGAAACTTTGGTATGCCTAACCCTGAAGGTTATAGAAAAGCACTTAGACTTATGAAACAAGCAGAGAAGTTTAATAGGCCGATTATAAACTTTGTAGATACCTCAGGTGCAGGTTGTGGTAAAGGTGCAGAAGAAAGAGGACAAGGTGAAGCAATAGCACAAAACCTCTATGAAATGTCTTCTTTAAATGTACCGGTTATCTCAATAGTTATTGGTGAAGGTGGTAGTGGAGGTGCACTAGCCTTAACAGTAGCTGATGAAATATGGATGTTAGAGAACTCTGTTTACTCCATACTATCACCAGAAGGCTTTGCTAGTATATTATGGAAAGATTCCTCAAAAGCAAAAGAAGCAGCAGATATGATGAAGATTACCGCACAAGACTTAAAGGAACTAAAAATAATTGATGAAGTTTTAGAAGAACCTTATCAAGATGCTAGTAAAGATGTACAAGCTATGTCTAAAATTATTAAAACTGATCTTTTAAAAGCCCTTGATGATCTATCTCAAAAGAAAACCGGTGAATTACTAGAAAACAGATACACTAAGTTTAGAAATATCGGTAGATTTTTTGAAAAAGTAACTGAGAAAGAAGTATCAAATAATTAGTATTAGATATAGAACTTGGCTACAATACTAATAGTAAATCGTATTTAGTTGGAGGTATCTAATATGAAGCCAAAGATAGATCAATATAATCCTTGTAAAACAGAGACTGCTACCTTTGGGCTTGGTTGATTTTGGGGACCAGATGCTCAGTTTGGGCAACTTACTGGTGTAATTAGAACTAGAGTGGGATATGCAGGAGGAGAAAAAGATAATCCTACGTATCATAGTCTAGGTGATCACACTGAGACAGTGGAGTTAGATTTTGATCCAAATCAAATTTCATATAAAGAATTGTTAAATATCTTTTGGGAAAGTCACCATCCAACGGTTAAATCTTGTCCTAAACAATACATGTCTATTATCTTGTATCATAATGAAAAACAACGAGAACAAATATTAGAAACGAAAAAGGACAAAGAAGACAAATTATCAACTAGATTGTATACAGAAATACAATCTTATTCTAAGTTTTTTCGAGGAGAAGATTTTCATCAAAAGTTTTATTTACAAAAGTATCCAGAACTTATGGATGAATTAAAGAACTTTTACAATAGTTTTAGAGAACTTGTAGATTCAACAGCTGCAGCAAGAATTAACGGATATTTAGCAGGATATGGGAGTGAGAATGACCTTTTAAAAGACCTTCCTTTACTTGGTCTATCTGAAAGAGGTCAAAAATATTTAAGGGGTTAAAACAGGACATTGTTGTCCTGTTTTTTTTAGTGTTTACTTGCGAAAATTGCTAGGTGGGGAACCAAAGTATTTTTTGAAAACTCTACTAAAATAGTTTGGGTCAGAATATCCAACTCTTATAGCAATTTCTGAGATAGTTTCATTTGTATCTAAAAGTAAATATTTGGCTTTTTGCATACGTTTGTAAGTTAAATACTCGATAAAAGATATTCCGATCTCTTTTTTAAATATATGGCTAATATAATAGGGGTTTAAACAAACTACCTCTGCTATATCGTTTAGAGAAATATTTTTATTATAATTATAATCGATGTATTTACATGCTCGTTTGATCACTCGACTATTTTGTTGGTTTTTACCTTGTGAAACATAATTGATTGCATCTTCTATAGCCTTTTCAATTATAATTTTCAAATCACTGATGTAATCACTTTCTATAATATCGTACGTCCATTTAGCGTTAAAATTGAAGACTATTTCGGAATCTACCCCTTTTTCTGCTGCAACCCTCATAATTGTAGTTATGAATTGGATTGTTTTAATTTTAAGAAGCCAAGGTTTTGTGTTAACTGAGTAAAAACATTTTCCGAACAGATGTTCAAAGGCATTTAAGGCTTCACTGAGATCGCCAAGTTTAATTTTATCTAATACTATTGTTTCTAACTCGTAGTCTTGATAAGGAAGGGTTTTTGACAATGGGGTCTCTTGATGATAAAAGAGTACTTGATTATTTCCCTTAAAGAATTTATGTTCAGATGCAGAAACTGCTTCTTGATATGATAAATGCAAGTTTCTTGTATCCTGTTGTTTTCCTACTCCAATTGTCAAGGTACAGTCTGTATTTTGAGCGATTCTTTTTTGGAGCTTTTCTGTTAAGGTGAGACAATTAACACTAAATTCCTCATTATCTTTACAGACTGGAAGTGATGTTAAAATCACTATTTTTTCTTTTCCAAGAGGTGCAGCAGCACTTCCTTTGTAGGGTGCAATTATTTTTTCAACTTGATGAAAAATTTTATTTCTGAATTTAAATTTAAACTGTTCACTAGTATTTTTAGTTTTATAATAGAAATTGTCTATGTCAGCTACTATTGCTAAATTAGGAAGTAACTGAAATCCTAAAGCCTGTGCGTATTCATAAATTTGTTTTATACTGTTAAAATTCGAAAATATGAGATTATAGACAAAGTCAAAGGAAGTATGGTAGTTTATTAAGAAAACTTCTTTTGATTTTTTAAACTTTATTTGTTTGTCGAGCTTATGAAAGGCAGAAGAAATACTAGTTAAAACTTGATTAGGATCAGGTGGTTTTTTTATATGGTCAAATAGCTCTAAATGGAGAATTTTTTTAAAATCTTCAATACCTTCTAGTTGTGAAATTGCAATTAATTTTATATAATTGTTTTTAATTTTTGTATTTGATATATGGGTTAGTTCAGTTTCTGTTAAAGTAAAGGGGTTAAATATAATGCACAGCTTATTATCATCCATTCGTGTAAGCTTAGTAATAAGTTCATGTGAATTTTTTGCTTCTTCAATTTTATCTATTTCAATAGCACTATTCTCTAATAACCATTTGATTCCAGTGCGGTCTTTTGTATCTTCATCATAAATTATTATTGATGTCAAGCAATCCCCCCCTCAAATCACTTATTATCTGAGATAACTTAGTTATATTTGGCATCTTTTAATCGGACGAAGCTTAGGTTAGAATTATTATTTAATACACTTCTTAATTTCTTTTAGTAAAGTCTGTTCATTACTAAACTCATTCCTGCATGAATAGAATGACTAATACCTACCCCACCGCCATAGTGTAGGCTTACCATAGTTGCTCCTGAACTAGTATTTAAGAGGGCATTAAGGACTGGCCAATCAACTATGGCAAAGACCCATCTGGCATATTTTCTGTTTCTCTATAAGGAGATGCTATTGTACCTGCTGGCTCTATATGGTCTCTTGTCATTACAATTGGTCATGATTAGCTATCATCTCATTAATGCATAAATTGTAAATGTGATTTAATTTATGATAAGGCGTAGTTAATATATTTACTGGGGTGATTTTTACGAAGGGATTCGGCCTTTTCTATTGACAAAAAATTTGGAATATATCCATAGAGTAAATCATGAGCTGATGTTTGATCAGTTACTATATCTGGAATAAAATTTTTAGTTAGTAACTCACTGTAAACGTTTGCTGCATTACCTTCGATTGCAATCGATACAGACTTATTTTTTTCTTGCTTCTTTAGCAATATTTATAGCGTGGTTTTGATTACCATGTATATCCCTCCATTAAAATTAGACGTAACTCATCCTACATTTCCTAACGTAAAAGATAGATTATAGAAAGTAATCTCTACTTATTGTGATAGGTAAAAAAATGGTTTAGTTGTTAAATAATTATATTTAACAAACAATACGTAATGATAAAAATTTAACATCATTAATTTCTAAGAGAATAGGATGAATTAACTCTAAATAGACCTGTTTGCTACAGGTCTATTTTTTTGTAACTACATAAAAATAATTAAACAAAATTATCAAGATAATCAAAAAATAATTCTATTATATTAACCTAGAGTCGAAAATAAAAAAATACTCTTAATATTCAAAAAAATTTACGGAGATCAAAAGGCAGGGCAATACGTATACTTATAGTAACAGTATAGTTAGATAGCATTCAAGGTTAATGACTATTACCATGTCTAGAAAACTCTAGGCGTATCGAAAAAGAACTTACCACAAAAATCATTATAAGGAAAGGAGGTAGTAAGTTGCATTTAGATAATAACGTTTATAAAAATGGGGTATTAAAATTTGTATTAGGTACTTTGATAGGTATCTTCATCTTTTTTATCCCGGTTTCAATTACTGATGGTCAAATTAGAGTTCCACTGGTTATAATACTTGATTTTGTCCAGGATCATTTAGAGTTTGCATTAGACTATTTAGTATTAATCATGTCGATTATGTTAGTGGTAACATTTTTATTAACTAAATGTACCAATTTATTGCCAACTTTTAAAAAACATCACGAAAAGGATAACTGGATAATATTTACACTGTACTTGTTGTCAACAATTTTTTCTTTTCTAGTAATTACTGATACTGGTCCAGAACAGATACTTCACCCTGATGTAGGTGGATTAGCACTGTATCTATCTGGAAGCGTGTTATTAACTGTTACTTTAGCTGGAACCTTTGTAGCCTTCTTAATTGATTTTGGTTTAGTAGATTTTTTAGGCACATTATTAGCTCCAATCATGAGGCCTTTATATCGTGTACCAGGTTGTTCTGCAGTTGATGCTTTAGCTTCTTTTGTTGCTGCTCCTGCAGTTGGAGTATTTGTAACAAACAAACTATATAACCAAAAAATATATACTCAACGAGAAGCTTCCGCGATTACCACAAACTTTAGTATTTGTAGTATAGGTTTTTTTGCAGTATTAGCGACTATGGGAGATGTGCTACATCTATTCCCTCATATAATACTAACTTCTTTAATTACCATTTTTATAATGGGGGCAATAGTTATAAGGATACCACCAATTTCTTTTAAAAAAGATGTTTATATCGATGGAACTCTACAAACCCAAGAACAAGTTCAAGAAGAAAATACAAAAGTTGATAAGCAGATTTTTGGTAAGGCTGTATCTGTAGCCTCTAAAACTGCGGCTCCTAAGGGCATAAATGCTGTATACTACAGTTTTTGGGGAGCAGCTAAATTTGCCCAGAAGATTCTAGCTTATGTAATGTCTATTACAGTACTAGGTACTCTAATCGCAGAATATACTCCGTTTTTTGACTATTTAGGAATGATCATGGTCCCGTATTTAAATTTATTTAATATACCATATGCAAGTGAAATAGCAGCTTCCACATTAGTAGGAATATCTGAACTTCTCTTACCATTAGCAATCATTGTTGGATCAGATATATCTGTTGAAAGTGTATTTTTCGTTATAGTACTTAGCACTGTTCAGATTATATTTTTCACAGAAAGTGCTAATGCCATGTTAGAAGCGGATATTCCAGTTAATTTCTTAGATTTAATTATCATATTCCTGATTAGAACTGTAATTGCTATTCCATTAGTTGCGCTGGCGACACATTTAATTTTTTAGCAAAAACAAAAGTTACAAAATTCTGAATTCTCTAAAAACAAAATTGAAATTTTGTATTGGAGGGATATAGTTTGACTAAACCTTTAAAAGGTTTAAAAGTATTAGATTTAACAAGGGTATTATCAGGCCCTTTTTGTACAATGTTGCTGGCTGATATGGGTGCAGAAGTGATTAAAATTGAACGTCCGGGAATTGGAGATGACTCAAGGCACTTTGGACCATTTAAGGAACAAGAAAGTGGTTATTATATGTTATTTAACAGAGGAAAAAAGAGTATCACATTAAACTTAAAGGATAACCAAGGCAAAGAGATATTTAAAAATATGGTAAAAAAATGTGATGTTGTTGTTGAAAACTTCAAGCCTGGAGTGATGGAAAAATTAGGTCTAAATTATGAAGTTCTATCTGAAATTAATCCTCAGATTGTGTATTGTAGTATATCTGGATTTGGTAATACGAGTTCTTTTAAAAAACGACCTGCTTATGATCTAGTTGCCCAGGCAATAGGTGGAATGATGAGTATTACAGGTTATCCAGATAAACCTCCTGTAAAAGTAGGTTCATCTTTAGCTGACATGAGTTCAGGACTTTTCGCAGCTTATGGGATAGCCCTTGCAGTACTTAATCGTGAGAAAACTGGTAAAGGTCAGTCAGTTGATATTTCTATGATAGATAGTATTTTTACTTTATTAGAAAGTAATGTAGTCAGATACTCGATAGGGGAAGAAGTCCCTACCAGAATAGGGAACAGACATCCTATCAGTGCACCATTTGATACCTTTCTAGCAAAAGATGGTTATATAGTTATAGCTATAGCAAATGATGCATTGTTTGCAAAATTTGCAGAAACGTTAGGTCAGCCAGAATTATCTCAAAATAAAAAGTTTAATACAGATTTTAACAGATTACAAAATCAAGCAGAATTAAAACAAATCATAGAATCATGGTTACAAGATCGTACTGTGAAAGAGGCTTCTGAGCTTCTTTTAGATAGTGGAATACCTTGTGCTCCTATATATGATATCAAGCAAACTTGTGAGAGTAAGCATATCCAAGAAAGGGAAATGATGGTGGAACTAAATCATCCAAAAGCAGGTAAAGTTAGAGTTCCAGGTAACCCGGTAAAGCTGTCAGATACTCCAGCTTCGATAAAAGAACCTTCACCTTCTCTTGGAGAGCATAATTTAGAAGTTCTTACAGAGTTAGTTGGGTTATCTGAAGGAGATATAAAAGAGCTTATTCATAGAGGGGTTATTGATAAAGAAAATTCCTAAAAAATTTAAGGAAAAGGGGGTATAACTTTGAAATTTCAATTAACAGAAGAGCAACAAAGTGTCAAAAATATGGTTCGACAATTTGGTCAAGAAATGCTAGCACCTAAAGCTGAAGAAGTTGATCAGAATAATGAGTTTCCCATGGAAAGTGTGAAAGAAATGGCAAAGTATGGATTGATGGGGATTGCCTATCCAGAAAAATATGGAGGTGGAGGAGCAAGTTCTATTAGTGAAGCTATTGCCTTTGAAGAAATCACATACTCTTGTGCTGCAACAGGGTCAATTATAACTGCTCACTATTTAGGTTTTGATGCAATTTATTTAGCTGGTAACGAAGAACAAAAACAAAAATTTCTTAGACCAGCGTTAGAAGGAGATTATTTAGCCGCTTTTTGCTTAACTGAACCTAACGCAGGGACGGATGTAGGGGCTTTGAAAACTACAGCAAAATTAGATGGAGATGAGTACGTACTAAACGGAGTAAAACATTTTATAACAAATGGAGCTTATGCTGATGTGATGACAGTATTAGCAAAAACCGATAAAGATGCAGGTACCAAAGGTATGAGTATGTTTATTGTTGATAAAAACGCACCTGGCCTAAAAATAGGTTCTGGAGATGACAAAATGGGTATTAGGGGAGCTAGAACCCATGAAGTTATCTTTGAAGATTGTAGGATACCAAAAGAAAATCTCCTAGGTAAAGAAGGTGATGGTTTTAGGATTGCTATGCAAGTTATTGATAGAGGAAGAATTGGGATTGCGTCTATGGGAGTTGGCTTGTCACAAGCAGCTTTTGATGCCTCAGTAGAATATACAAAAGAAAGAGAAGCGTTTAATCGGCCAATAGCTAAATTCCAAGGTTTACAATGGATGATTGCTGAAATCTCAACTGATGTTGAGATGGCAAGATTAGCCACTTATCGAGCAGCTTTTACTAAAGATATACAAAAAAATATTTCTAAAGAAGCAGCAATGGCTAAACTTTTCGCAGCTGAAGCCTCAAATCGAGTGGTTCATAAAGCTGTTCAACTTCATGGTGGTTACGGTTATATGAAGGAGTATCCTGTTGAACGTTTTTATAGAGATCAAAGAATTTTAGAGATCTTTGAGGGAACTTCACAAGTTCAGAAAATGGTTATAGCAGGTCATGCACTGAAATAAAATATCGGTCTTATAGATAGTGAGTTTAAATTGGTTTTATTTATAAACAATTAGGAGGTTTGATTATGTCTAAAAGTATAAGAGCACCTCACGGAAATCAATTGAATTGTAAGGGATGGGTACAAGAGGGAGCAATGAGAATGCTTATGAATAATCTTGATCCCCAAGTTGCTGAAAAACCAGAGGATTTAGTCGTGTATGGAGGTATCGGTAGAGCTGCACGAAATTGGGAGTGTTATGAGGGGATAATTAGTTCATTAAAAAAACTAGCCGGCGATGAAACATTATTAGTTCAATCAGGCAAACCCGTAGGGGTTTTTAAAACAACTGAAATGGCACCAAGAGTATTGATAGCTAACTCGAATTTAGTACCAGCTTGGGCTAATTGGGATAATTTTTTTGAATTAGAAAAGAAAGGGCTTATGATGTATGGACAAATGACTGCTGGTAGCTGGATTTACATTGGTGCTCAAGGAATATTACAAGGGACGTATTTAAGTTTTGTTGAAGCAGCAAAGAAGGTATTTGGAACTCCTGACCTCTCTGGTAAATTTATCTTAACAGGTGGTATGGGAGGTATGAGTGGAGCACAACCTTTAGCAGGGAAAATGGCAGGTGCAGCGATTTTAGTGGTTGAAGTTGATAAAAAACGTATCGAAAGAAAAATTAAAGAAGGCTACTGCGATGTGATGACTGAAAGTTTAGATGAAGCTCTAAAGATAGTTAAAGAGAATAAAGATGAGAGTAGAGCAATTTCAATTGGACTAGTTGGAAACTGTGCTGAAATATATCCAGAGCTAGTTAAGCGTAATGCCATTCCAGATATTGTTACAGATCAAACTAGTGCTCATGATATAGTTAATGGTTATGTTCCCCATGGTATGACATTAGATGAAGCCGCTAAGCTTAGAGAAAAAGATCCATCAAAGTACTCAGATAGATCTTTAGAATCTATTGCACTTCATGTTCAAGCTATGCTTGATATGCAAAAGGCGGGAGCAGAGACCTTTGATTACGGAAATAATATAAGGGCACAAGCTCAGAAAAAAGGTGTGAAGAATGCTTTTGACTTCCCAGGATTTGTTCCTGCATATATTAGACCCCTATTTTGCGAAGGAAAAGGGCCTTTTAGATGGGCTGCTTTATCTGGAGATCCAGAGGATATTTATAAAACAGACCAAGCTGTTATGGAAATGTTTGAAGAAGATGAAGCACTTGTTAATTGGATTAAAATGGCTCAAAAAGAAGTTAGCTGGCAGGGGTTACCTTCAAGGATCTGTTGGTTAGGTTATGGTGATAGACATAGATTTGGTTTAAAGATAAATGAAATGGTTGCTAATGGTGAACTCAAGGCACCAATTGTGTTTGGTAGGGACCATCTAGATTGTGGTTCTGTAGCCTCACCTAATAGAGAAACTGAAGGGATGAAAGATGGAAGTGATGCTATTGCAGATTGGCCAATATTAAATGCTTTAATTAACGCATGTAATGGTGCTAGTTGGGTAAGTGTTCATCACGGTGGTGGAGTTGGTATGGGCTATTCCATTCATGCAGGTCAAGTAATGGTAGCCGATGGCACTGAACTCGCGGCTGAAAAAATTGAACGGGTTTTAATTAGTGATCCAGGAATGGGAATTATACGACATGCTGATGCAGGCTACGATATAGCGAAAAAAATTGCAAAAGAGAAGAATGTTAATATTCCAATGCTTAAATAACTAGAAGATTGAGGGCTGTAATAGTTACAGCCCTCGACCTAAAGTGAAACTAGATTAAAGATTGTTTACAAACTGAAAGGGGGAGGAAAATGAATATAATTGTATGTATAAAACAGGTGCCTGATACTTCGGAAGTTAAACTAGATCCAGAGACTAATACATTGATCCGCGAAGGAGTACCAAGTATTGTTAATCCCTTTGATGAAAATGCTGTTGAAGCAGCACTTCAAATCAGAGAGAAATTTGGTGGTAAGGTGACCGTTATTACTATGGGACCACCTCAAGCAAAAGATGCTTTGAAGAAATGTGTGTCTATGGGTGCAGATGATGCTTATTTATTAAGTGATAAGGCTTTCGCTGGTTCTGATACATGGGCCACTTCTTATACTCTTTCTAGAGCAATCAAAAAATTAGGTGATTATGATCTGATTTTATGTGGAAAACAGGCAATAGATGGAGACACTGCTCAAGTTGGTCCAGGAATTGCAGAGCATTTAGATTTTCCTCAAGTCACTTATGTTCAAGAAATTGATGAGGTTAATGATGATAAGATTAGGTTAAAACGATTAGTTGAGGGAGCAACCCACGTAATGAATGTTAGCCTTCCAGCAGTACTTACAGTAGAGAAGTCTGTTAATAATCCGAGATATCCTAGTATTAAAGGGATTATGAGATCTAGTAAAATGGAAATACCGGTGCTAGTGGCTAAAGATCTGGACACTGATCCGAATTTACTTGGTTTAGACGGTTCACCTACAGAAGTAAGGACTGTGTTTCCACCTGAAAGTCGGGGGGAAGGTGAAATGATTTCCGGAGAACCAGAAGAAGCAGCTAAAAAATTAGTAGGAAAAATATTAGATTTGAAAATTGTATAATTATGAAGGGAGGGGTATAAATGTCAGTTAGAATTATAGAAGAAAAATGTACGGGTTGTGAACTGTGTCTACATGCATGTCCTTATCCTGGAGCAATAGAAATGGAAAATAATATTGCTAAAATAACGGATAATTGCACGCTTTGCGGGGCATGTGAAGATGAGTGTCCAGTGGGTGCAATTGAAGTTGCAAAAAAAGAAACAAAAGCCGAAGTTGATGATAGTTATGAAGGTGTATGGGTTTATATAGAACATGTTGACGGTGAACCCTTAGAAGTTTCTTTTGAATTATTAAGTAAAGCTAAAGAACTAGCAAAAGATTTAAACACTTATGTAGGTGGAGTATTGATAGGTGACAAAATAAAATCTAAGGCCAATGAAGTTTTCGCATATGGGGCTGATAAACTATATTTAGTTCAAGGAAGTGAATATAAAAACTATAATACAAAATTATATACTCATGCCATGGATAATATTATCAAAACTTATAAGCCAGAAATAGTCCTATTTGGTGCAACAAATAATGGTAGAGATTTAGCTGCTAGAGTAGCAGTACGATTAAGGACTGGTCTTACTGCAGATTGTACGAAAATAACAATTGATAAAGAGAAAAGGCTTCTAGAACAAACAAGGCCAGCATTCGGTGGAAATATTATGGCCACAATTCTGTGTCCTATAGGTAGACCGCAAATGGCAACCGTACGACCCAAGGTTATGAAAAAAGATAAACCAGATTATGCAAAGCAAGGAGAGATTATCGAAGTTAACTTAGAAGATAAACCACAAGAATTAAGAACAAGAATAATTGATATTATCCAACATACTACGCAGACAGTAAACTTAGAGGATGCTGAAATTATTGTTTCCGGAGGTAGAGGATTAAGTGAACCTGAAGGGTTTAAATTAATTGAAGAACTAGCTGTGGCTATAGGTGGGGCTGTTGGAGCATCAAGAGCAACAGTTGATGCAGGATGGATCCCCCACCATCATCAAGTAGGTCAAACGGGAAAAACTGTGGCACCAAAGTTATATATAGCATGTGGGATTTCAGGAGCAATACAACACATGGCTGGAATGCAAACATCAGATGTAATTATTGCTATAAATAAAGACCCTGATGCTCCTATATTTGATATTGCCACTTATGGTATTGTGGGAGATTTATATGAGGTTGTACCTGCTCTGATCAAAGAATTTAATAATTACTTTGAAACAAGTCGTAAAACAGGAGATTGTTAGAGTTTACTTATATAATAGCAATAGCTAGATTGAATTCTTTTATTTGGTCTAGAAATTTTAAATGAGATAAATTGTACTAACACTTAATACTTTTTATAGTAAAACAGTTCTTTTGTTTGATATGCTCCCCTTATAGTAGACAGTTAAAATAATATAACTGTTTATTATGAGGGGAGTTTTGTATTATGGGTAGAAAACCTAAGGTGTTACCTGAAGTTAAAGCAGCAGTTGTAGAGGCTTATTTAAAAGGTCAAAAGGGAGAGTGGAATTATTTCCTACAGTCAAGAATACTTCCTATTCTAAGGAGCTAAAATTTAAAGCTATAGAAGATTATCTAGCAGAAAAAGGTTCTTTGTGGGAAATTAGCTTAAAATAGGGATTAAGATCAAATTATTAACTCAAAAATTGGATTATGAAGTATAATGTCATGAGGAAATTAAATCATCTGGTTTAGGAGGAAATCAAATCATGACCAAAGGAAGAACAACTACTATAGAAGAGCGGTTGCAATCGTTAAGTATTGCATAGAAAATGACAAGAACTATAATGAGATAGCTAGTGAGTATCAGGTTTCATACCAGCAGTGTGAGAAGTTGAGAAACTTGAGGCTGACAAGAAGCTACTGAAAGCTTAAAAGAAGCGTTTGGAAATGGAAAACGAACTATTAAAAAAGTTGGAGGAGATCGTAAGGAGGCGACGCTAAGCCCGTTAACAATCAGTATAAATACCTTGCTATTCAGACCTTATCTTTAGAAAAAGGCTATCCGATATAAACTCTTTGTGAAATATTAGATGTTAATCGTTCAGCATATTACAAATGGCTTCGTCGAGAAAAAAGCCAAAGAGAGTTGGAAAATGATCATCTCTTAAATCTCATTATAGGGCATATGATAGAAAGAAATGGCAATTTGGTTACCGCCAGATGACAATTAAAATTCGTCGTGAACAGAACATAATTATTAACCATAAAAGAATTTATCGTATTATGCGAAGCGTTGGCTTGAAGTCGTATGCCGTAGAAAAAGAAAGTACTTTGGGTTACAGATGTTACTGAATTCAATTATGGTGGTGGAAAGAAAGCATCAATGTAATTGTATTTGAAACCTTTGATAAAGCTATTGAAAATCACCCTAATGCAAAACTTATTTTCCATAGTGATCGTAGTCTTCAGTATACCAGCAAAGTATTTAGAAAGAAGCTGAATCAAGCTGGCATGGTTCAAAGCATGTCTCGTGTTGGGGCTGTATCGATAATGGTCCTATGGAAGGTTTCTGCGGATATTGAAATCCGAAATGTATCACCTTCAAAAGTTTGAAAGTCTCAAGTGTGCCATAGAAGAATATATAGATTACTACAACAATAATCGTTATCAAAAAAGATTGAAGTGCATGACACCACTAGAGTATCGTAATTATCAAGCACAAGCGGCTGTATAAATATAGTGCCAATCAATTCGATTGACGCTACACAATTAACATTTACCTAACTAGTTTTGATCGTCTACTCGAAAGTAGAGGACATAAATTTGTGAGGTATGCCGATGACTGTGTTATTTACGTTAGAGAGTAAGGGAGCCGCTGAAAGAGTAATGACTATTTGTATAAAGTACCTTGAGGAGAACTTAAAACTACTTGGTTTCTATCTCTACAAATCTAGGTGGAAGGCTGGAATACAACCGCACCAAAGTCTATAGAACGGTTCAAGGACAGAGTTCGACAGATAACAAGTCGTAAACGTGGTAGGTCAATTCAACAGACACTTAAAGAACTTAAAATATTCACACAGGATGGTTAGGTTATTTTGCAATTGCAGATATGAAGAACAGAATTACTTCCCTTGACGAATGGATTATGCGTAGAATTCAAATGTACTTGTGGAGGTTTAAGAGCTAACAGCTGGATACTATCGAGGTCATTAACAAATGAATACCTCGCATCAATTGGATGTGAAGATATATCCAAAAGATACGAGGTACTGTACTCAAACCATTAAACCGCCAAGTACCGGACGGTCCCCTTGGTGGTGTGAGAGGTTGGTAGCTAAATTAATTATCTACCCCCTACTCCTAAAATAATAACATATTTAATGGCATACTGTTAATATGTTTAATTATTAAGTTCAGAAGCAGCTGTCTCACCGGCAATTCGTCCAAAGACAGTAATGTCAGTTAAGGCATTACCACCTAGACGATTAGTACCGTGAATACCCCCGGTACATTCACCGGCAGCGAACAATCCTGAAATAGGTTCCCCATCTTCGTCAAGAACACGTGCTTCTGTGTCGATGTGTAGTCCACCCATAGTATGGTGGGTAGCTGGTGTGATCTCAATTGCATAATATGGATCGTCTTCTAAAGTCATATTCATGTCTTCACGTCCAAAGTCTTCGTCTTTTCCTTTGTCTACGTAGGAATTGTAAGTATCAACAGTTTCTTCTATTGAGTCAGCAGGGAAGTCTAGTTTTTCTGCTAGCTCTTCGATGTTATCTCCTTCTGTTACCATGCCTTGATCAACATAATCTTCTATAGCTCCCAAAGAATCTCTCAGGCTATCATCAAAAAACAAGAAAGCACTCTGTCCTTTTTGTTCTAATATTGCTTCGGATACTACTTCTCTAGTATCCAATTCGTCTATGAATCTATCTCCGGCTTTATTTAAAAGAACTGCACCATTACCTCGAACCGCTTCAGTGATCAATCTTCCTGATTCTACTTCTACTGTGGGATGAATTTGAATCATTTCCATATCTATTACATCTGCTCCTACTTCCTGAGCTATTTCAATACCTGTGCCAGTAGCGCCTTGATGGTTAGTAGTAGCGAACCCTTCTAGTTCGGGGGCATATTCTGTTATCATATCTTCATTGGCACCAAAACCTCCGGTAGCCACAATCACTTTTTCAGAATTTATGTCATAAGCTTTTTCTTCTTCTTCTACATGAACTCCAGAAACATCATCTTCTTCAGTCAAAATCTCTACTCCTTTAGTATTTAGTAGGAAGTCAACTCCTTGCTTTTCAGCAGCATATTCCAAGGTATTTACTACTTCTGGTCCTACAGGTTCTCCTCCTGCGGGTCTATGAGTTCTCGGGTTACTGTGTCCTCCTAAAGTACCTACATCACTAAGATCGGCTCCATAGTCTTCAAGCCACACAACACTATCAGCGGACTCTTCGGTTAAAATCTCTACTAGTTCAGATATGTTTTCATGGTCTCCGCCTTCCATAGTATCTTCATAGAAAGTTTCGACATTATCTTCAGTACCTTCTTCTTCCTGGTAAAGAGTTTCAGCGGCATTTAATCCACCGGTTGCCCAAAGAGTGTTTCCGCCCAACATAGGCCTCTTTTCAACGACTACTACATCAGCTCCTTCTTCAGCAGCGGATGTGGCAGCTGCTAAACCTGCACCACCACCACCGATAACAGCTATGTCGTATTGTTTGTCTGTTTGTTCTGTCTCTTCACCACCAGGCTCTTCCTGATCTTGTTCCGGTTCACAGGCAGTAAAACTAAATGTCATTAATCCTGCTAAAGCTAGATAACTTAATTTTTTCCACATTATTTTCGACCTCCTTATAAGTTTTATTCTTTTATTATTGTTGGTAATTGTTGATTTATTACAATAACAAACGTTTAACTGAAAATTTTATCATGAACAATACTGGTCAATAATCTATTATTTGAAATTTTTTATTTTCATATACAGGATATTGGAGCGATATAATTATGATATTTAAAGAATTTAGTTCTTACTATTTATTTGGAGACATTTTTCTCGAAACATGGGTATTTTTAAAAACTTTTTGGTCTTTAAAGAGCTTCTTTTGCATTTTTCGCTAATATATCTGCTCTACTAAATGATAATGTTAGTAGACAATTCAATCTTATAAGTTGAACAGATGGCGTAGGCTGTAAAAGAAGGAGTAAATAAAACTCAAGTAGAAGTAGACCATTTAAATGTAAAAAACTATGAGGATCCTTCAAGCCTTGACAAATTACGAAGGAATTATAATGGGTTATTCTACTTTATTAAACAAGGTTAATTTGGTAATAATTTCACATTATTTAGTTTTAATTTGATAATAACCTGTGAATTACCAGTCTTTCGAACATGTCATAAAATCAGCATGAGCTTTATTCACTAATTCTATTAAAAGTCGTAGTGGAAAACTGCGACTTTTAAGGTAGAATCCTGTGTTAATTAACCTTTTTTCAACTCTAAAATAAAACCTTTGGTACAAGTTATAGTACATATACCATAATTCAAAGCCTTGCATAGTAAGGAGTTAGTTAGATTTGGTATATTTTCAAGTAGAAGTACCAAATGTTCCTCATTTATTTTATAATTATTAAATAACTATAAAGAGTTAAATACTTTAACAGAGTATAGTATTGACATTTTGATTATATATCTTTATTATGTAAGAGTCGATGATTTAGTTAACACTATCAACCTTTTCAATTCTACTCTATAAATTAGGAAAAGGAGCGATATATATGTTATACGTGGTTTTTATAGGTATTGCAACATTATTCTTGGGAATGCTTATTTCTGCTGGAGGGAATTCTTCATTAATTACTCATTTTCTAGTAGGCATTGGAATTATGGCTACTTTAAGAGGCGGTGTATTTTTACTTACTGAAAAACTGGTTCGAGAAAAAGCAAAAGATGCAGCATTTGAATTAATCCAAGAATACAAAGAGCTTTGGGAAAAACATACAGAAAGTTTTGTACAATCCATAATTATTCCTATCAAGAAAATAGGGGATAAATTAGATGATATCAATCCTATAACTTGTTATAGGTGTGGAAGACTATTTTGTAGAGAATGTTAATTCGTTAGTTGCTCATCTGTTTCAACTTCTAGTGTTACTCCATCAATAACTCTTCTTCCCCCCCCTTATCTTCTCTTAACTACATAGCAATATTTTAGAAACTGGTCTCTAATGAAACCCTACTGATAAAAACCAGGGCGAACTAATAAGTACAAGTATATAGTTGACACTCCACACGCCAGACTGTCTAACAATTAAACGAATATTTGTTATAAAAAAGATGAAATTAGCCATTGCTGTCGAATTTATATAATATAGGAGTTGATAGCGATGGCTTTTATTGAAAGCATAGATAGAAATCAAATTAATTTATTTCCAAATACATTAGATGACTATGTTAGTGAAGATAATCCTGTAAGAGTAATTGACACTTATGTTGATAGCCTTAATTTAGAAGAAATCGGATTTAAAACTTATTCTGGCAATAATGCTTGATAAAAGCCATATAAAAGAAAACACTTACTTAAGTTGTACATATATTGTTATATGAATAAGATAAGGTCTTCACGTAGAATAGAAATGGAAGCAACTAGAAATATGGAAGTGATGTGGCTGGTAGGAAAAGTTACACCCCACGCATTCATGCGTCAGACTGTCTAACAATTAATTAAAAACCATAACATAATACCTTTTTGCGGTATATTACTCTTCGTGGGCTTTTCGCCCTAATACTGTAAATTAATGGTTGGCAAAGTGACTAGTTGAGTCTCTATGTAATAAAAATTAGAAAAATAAAGGTATTATTTAAAATATCTATAATAGTATATAGTAGCGGCCAAAAATTAGGAGGTATTAATAATGGAAATGTTAAAAGTATCAGCAAAGTCAGACCCAAATAAAGTTGCAGGTGCACTTGCAGGAGTGATTAGGGAACGTGGAAAAGTAGAATTACAAGCTATTGGAGCAGGAGCTATTAATCAGTGTACAAAATCTATTGCTATAGCTCGCGGGTTTGTAGCCCCTAGTGGTATTGATCTTGTTTTTATTCCAGCTTTTATTGATATCGAGATTGATGGGGAACAAAGGACAGCTATCAAGTTCATTGTAGGGCCGCGTAAGTAACCACAAGCGAATGGATTTAAATTAAGGGCTTCAATAGACTCTAAAAGTCTTAGGAGCTCTTTTTTTACGAAATATAGTTCTAGGAAGTAGGTGATATTAATGGATGAAAGATTTAGATTTAAATATCAAAAAGATGAATTAGAGGAATTAGAAGACGAAGTGATATCAAAACTTATCTGATTTATCTATCGCTATTTATACTTCTAACAGTAATACTAGTATTATTAACGAGCTTTCATTTAATATTTATTTTATTTAGCTTACTTATATCTGGAATAGCAGTCTGGTTTTATAGAGGTCTGATGAAAGATAATATTAAATCAGTGTTTAGTAAAAGTGATTATATTGAAGGTTATCAAGAATTAGTGATAGATGATGATGGTATAAAAAAGAGTAGTTCATATGGGGAAAGCTTGTATAGATGGAACTTTATGGATAGGGTTAAGGAACTAGATAAAATAATCTACGTACAATTAAAAAATAATCAATACTTAGTAATTCCCAAACGAGTATTTGATACAAATGAAGAGTTACAGAATACAAAAAAGTTTATATTAGACAAAGGATTACAATCAGAACCTAATACTAAAATAAAAAATATCTTTAAACCAAAGGAACTTTTGAAATTATTGATATTAATATTTGGCCTGTTTATACTAACTTATATTTTCTATGCTTTTTTTATCTTAGTGTTAATGCTATGGAAGATGTAGTTACTAGTGATCATGTAGTAGAAGACTTTGATTTAGTTTTAGATGATTTAGGTGAAGATAACACAAATATACTTCATCATGAAAAAATAGAAACAGGAGCTCTTTTATTTTTTACAGAAAAAGAGTCTATAAAAATCTCTTTTGTACCAAAAGAAAGAGATGGTTGGAATATAGATAAAATTAAAACTTCAAGTTATACTCATAATACTAATAAACCTTTTTCAGGCTCACATGGTAATTTAACTTTACCTCAGAGTAAAGAAGTTTTTTATGGTATATTAGAAGATGATAATATCAAGAACTTGAAAATACAGAAAGAAACTAGTTCATATGAAGAAACAGCTACTATTATTTCAACAAAAGATAAAAAACTTTGGTAATTTGTTACTACAGATGATATAAAATCAATCGAAGTTATTAAAGAATCTCCAGAGGAAGAAGTAGTTGGCTCTTCTACAATTAGTACTGATGAAGTATTAACAAATATTGTAGATTTTTTTCAGTTGTTACTAGTATATTTACAACCTTTGTAATATTTATATCAATGTTGATTTTTGTATTAACTATCATCAGTTTTATTCGGTGTCATGGCTTTACTTCGAAAAATAAATCGAGTTAGTAGATTAACAGAGCTTTAGTACACCCGTGTTTGGGTGTACTTCTTTATGCTATAGTAGCATTAATCCAAAAGCTACCATAAGGCCAATAAGGGGGGTGACTATAGTAGTCATAAAGCAATCAAAATAGGTATCTTTTACGGAGAGCCCTATAAAAGCAAGTATTCCTAGATAACCATTATTAAATGGTATAGTATCAAATACTGTAGATGACATGACAATAATTCTGTGTAAATTAGCTCCATCAGGTTGAGCTATTAAGCCTTCTTCTATTAAAGACATAGTAAGTACAATTCCACCTGATGCAGAACCCATAATACTCGCACCCAAATTTGTTGTTAAAGCAGATGTTATCAATGGGTTTACAGGTAGATCAATGATAGCCTGTAAAAAAGCTTCAAAGTCTGGAAATGATCGAAGTGTTAGCCCAAACCCTACTGCAGAAGCTGCAAATAAAAGAGGTGGTAACGAATCTTTAACACCGTTATTTATAGAATTAATAGTTGATGTAAGATACTTAAAAAATAGAATTATTGCTACTAATACCCCAAGGGTAAGTGCTGCGATTATTGAGATATTAAAAAAGGATAAAGATGTCACTACAATTATTAAAGGTATCAGAGACGTAATTATACTTGGGTTAGAGGTTAGTAATTTTTCATCTAGTTGTTCACTATCTTGAAAGCTTTCTCCATTAGTTTTTGATCTTTTTGCTCTAAACTCTAAGTATAAGATTGCAAGTGTTAATGAAACTATTGTACCAATAACTCCTGGAATTAAACCAGCTAGAGGTCCTGTCTCGAGACTTTCCATTGGAATAATATTGTGTATTTGTGGACTACCTGGCATGGGAATAGATAAATTAGCTACACCTCCCATAAAACATGCAGGGAGAAGATAGCGAGGTAGATTAGCTTCTTTAAATACTGGTAAACTAATTGGGTAGATAGTAAATACTACTACAAAACCTGGTATTCCTCCATAAGTAAGAAGGGCACTAGAGATTAGAACAGCACTAATACCTCGTTTTGCACCTAAGGTCTTTACAATAAATAATGAAATAGTTTGAGTAGCTCCGGAATCTGTCATTATTTTCCCCATGATCGCACCCAAAAGAAAAATAAACAAAAAGTCTTTAATAAAGTAACTAGTCTCTTCTACATATTCACCTGTTAACACATCAAAGGGAGCATACCCGTTTAAAATAGAAACAAATGAAACTGCTATTGGTGCAGCAATAACAACGTTTATTCTATTATAAACTAGAACAATTAATAAAATAATTCCAGCTAAAATAATCCACATATAAACACCTCATATTATTGTAATAGCTTATCTTTTCAACATAGAATAGTGTATCATTTAAAACAAATTTTAGAAAGCACTTTTAGTAATTTGACGATGTTATAGAGACTTATATAATTCAAACAAAACAACGTGTCACTCTTAATGGTGGATTGTAACAGTTTTTGTAAATTCTAGTAAGAAAAAAGGTTTCTATTAGTGATTTATAGAAAATTAAATATTGTAAGATCAAATAAGCTATTTTAATTGGAGATAAATTCAATCTTAAATTTAAAGATTAGAGATAGAAAGTTAAATCTAAAAGAATCTTTTACAAAATAATGTAAATTGATTAATAAAGGGAGATAAAAAAATTAAATTTCTCAAAATCAAGAAGGGAAGTTAGGATCTTTGTAGAATATAAATTTTACATATCAATTCATTGAGTTAAATTACTAAAGTGAATTATGTAGAGGTTGGAGGTGATAAAAATATAATCAATAAATTTTAACTTTTACAACTTATGTGTGATCAAAAAAATTCGACAGTTAGTGAACTTAAGCTAAAAGAAGGAGGGATTGACATGGCTAAGGTGGATAAGGAAAACAATGGTGAAGCAAGTGTAAAAGATTTTATGTTTAATTGGAAACTTCATGGCATTGTTTTAGTACTTACTATTGTAGCTGAATTGATTGGTTTATATAGTTTTTCATTAGGACCAGGGACGGTTCTTTTGCTACCAATGTTATATGCATTAGTTATAGGTATTTTTATGGGACCTCGTTTTTTGAAGATTGCAAACAAAAAGGATATGAACGACGCTTCACCACTTATTACCTTGTCTGTACTAATTTTAATGGCAAGGTTAGGTGCTAACGTTGGTCCCGATATACCACTTATTCTTGAAGCTGGGATGCCACTTCTCTTACAGGAATTAGGGAACTTAGGTACATTAGCAATAGGTATGCCAGTTGCAGTTTTATTAGGATTTAAACGAGAAGCAATTGGTGCTACGTTTTCTCAGGCTCGCGAAGCTTCTTTGGCTATTATTGGTGATAATTATGGTTTGGACGGAGCTGAAGGACGTGGCGTACTTGGAATTTATATTTTCGGGACAGTAGTTGGTGCTATTTGGAATGGTTTAATGGGAGGACTTGTATCTTCTTTAGGAATTTTTCACCCTTATGCTCTTGGTATGGCATCAGGTATCGGTTCAGCAAGTATGATGAGTGCTGCCTCAGGTTCAGTAGCAGCCGCGATTCCAGAGCGTGCTGACGAGATACTATCATTTGCTGCGACAAGTAATATTTTAACTTCTGCAACTGGGATTTATGTAATGATATTTATATCAATTCCTTTAGCAGAAAGGTATTATAAAGTATTAACGAAATGGAAGGGAAATAGAGAAAAATTTGATTCTGATAGCCATCAAACAAAGACATGAAAGTAGAATTTTTACGATATTTAAAATTAAAACTAAAGTTGAGGAGGGTTATTAGATGAAGGCTAGTAAAGCTATTATAGTTTTTCTGATTGTTTCAGCTATCACTCTAATAGGTAACTGGTTAAATGTTGAAATAAATCCAATTGAAGCACTTCCAGGAATGTTACTTTTAGCAGCATTTGCTTTTGTGGGATGGTGGATAAGTGAAACTTTTAATAGAATATTGCCCCCGATTGTTTTTGTTTCATTAATTGCAATTTTATTTACTACTCCTTGGACCCCGGGAAGTGAATGGGTGGTAGATCAAATTAACAATGTGGCATTTCTGGCTACAACCACACCTGTACTCGCTTATGCTGGTATTTCAATAGGCCAGGATATAGATAAATTTACTGCTATGGGGTGGAGAATCATTGTACTTGGTTTCGTGGTTTTAACGAGTACATTTGTTGGTTCTGCTATTGTTGCGCATATAGCTCTTAATCTATTTGGAATAATTTAAAAAAACCAAATGAATTATAGGGACGTGGTATGAATAGTCAAGTATAATTTTTTCAAAAATCAGTGAATTCTTGACTAACAATAGTGCCGTCGGGAACCTAACTATATTGTACAAGGGGGATCTATCTATGACTCCATATAACATGGATAAGGAAACTGCTAAACAAACTGTTATGCAAAAGATTGAGCAAAATAGTGATAGAATTATCGATTTTGCTAATGACATCTGGGATAATCCAGAACTTGGATTTAAAGAACATCGTACAGCGGGTAAAGTCATGGAATTTTTTGATGAACTAGGTTTACAGTACAAGTCAGGGATGGCAAGAACAGGTGTTCGTGCCGATGTATCCGGTAAAAGTCATAAGTATCGTATTGCTGTACTAGGAGAACTAGATGCGGTTACATGTGGTGATCATCCTGATGCCGACCCTGAAACTGGGGCTGTACATGCCTGTGGTCATCATGGACAACTTGCTGTTATGTTAGGCACGGCACTAGGTTTAATCAGTAGTGGGTTGAGTGAACAACTTAGCGGGGATTTATCTTTTATTGCTGTACCAGCTGAAGAATTTGTTGAATTAGATTTTCGTAATAAATTAAAAGAAAAAGGAGAAATTGAATTTTTTGGTGGTAAGCAAGAATTGATCCGCCAAGGCATTTTTGACGATATTGATATGGCAGCAATGGTACATCATCAAGCTGAAACTCCGGAACGCGTAATTAAAGTTTCGAGTGGGAGTAATGGGTTTGTTGGAAAGGAAGTAATCTATAAAGGACAAGAATCTCACGCGGGAGCCGCTCCACATCAAGGGGTGAATGCTCTTAATGCTGCAATGCTCGGATTGATGGGTATTCATGCTCAACGTGAGACTTTTAAAGATGAGGATGCCATTAGAGTTCACCCTATTATTACAAAGGGCGGAGATCTTGTAAATATTGTACCTTCAGATGTAAAGTTGGAAACTTATGTGCGGGGCCGTAATATCAATGCTATCTTAGATGCCAATAAAAAGGTGAATAAAGCTTTAAAAGGAGGAGCTTATACCATTGGAGCAGAAATTGATATTAAAGAGATTCCTGGTTACCTTCCTGTAGAAGCTGATCCGAACATGAATAAACTTTATGGTAATAATGTACAAGCTATATTAGGTGATAATGGATTAGAAACGATTAAAGCTGTGGCAGGTTCCACAGATATGGGAGATATTAGTCAGTTAATGCCTGCTATACACCCTTATGTAGGAGGTGTTGAAGGAAAAGCTCATGCGAGAGACTATAAGATCACTGACCCTACAATGGCCTATGTGATCCCTGCTAAAGCTATGGCTTGTATGATAATAGATCTTTTATGGGATGATGCTAGGGAGGCAAAGAATATAAAAGAATATTATCAACCACAATACACCAAAGAAGATTATCTAAAGATGTGGAGAAGTTTAGAATAAGTAGAGTTGCCCAGCTGCTTTTACAATCAATTTAGCAGTTGGGTTTTTTTATATATTGGCTCTGTTAAAGTTAATTATTGATTTCTAGAAAAATATATTAAAAGTTTTAGAATTACGTCTAAAACCTTACGAAAAAAATAAAAACAATTGAAATTCAGACTAAAATTTGGTATATATTTATTGGGAGTCGATATAATAATTGTGTACAAAAGGAGGCGATAGAACATGGCAACGAAACAATTTCAGGCGGAAACGAAAAGACTTTTAGACATTGTGATTAATTCAATTTACTCAAACAAGGAGATTTTTTTAAGAGAGCTTATTTCAAACTCAAGTGATGCTATTGATAAGTTATACTATAAGTCATTGAGTGATGATTCAGTAACATTTAATCAGGAAGATTACTATATCAAAATCAGTGTTGATAAGGAAAACAGACGCCTTAAAATCTCTGATACTGGTATTGGGATGACAGAAGAAGAGTTAGAAAATAATATTGGTGTTATTGCAAAAAGTGGTTCATTAGATTTTAAAAAGTTAAATAACTTAAAAGATGGAAGAGATATTATCGGCCAGTTTGGAGTTGGATTCTATTCTGCTTTTATGGTTGCTGATGAAGTAACAATAGTAAGCAAAGCTTTTGGAAGTGATAAAGCATATAAATGGGAGTCTGAAGGTATAGAGGGGTATACCATCACTCCATGTGAAAAAGAGTCAGTTGGTACGGATATAATTTTAAAGATTAAAGAAAGTACTGAAGATGAGGATTATGAAAAGTACTTAGATGAACATAATTTAAAGTCTATCGTAAAGAAATATTCAGACTTTATTAGATATCCAATAAAAATGGATATTACTAAATCCAAACCAAAAGATGATAATGAAGAAGAGTATGAAGAATATACAGAAGAAGAAACTGTAAACAGTAGGGTACCTATTTGGGAAAGAAATAAGAATGAACTTACTGAAGAAGATTATAAAAACTTCTATAGAGAAAGACAGTATGGTTTTGATGAACCTGTAAAGCATATTCATATTAATGCAGAAGGTACTATTAGCTTTAAAGCTGTACTATTTATCCCTGAAAGAGTACCCTTTGATTTCTATACTAAAGAATATGAAAAAGGTCTTGAATTATATTCAAACGGAGTTCTGATTATGGACAAGTGCCCAGAACTTCTGCCTGACTATTTTAGTTTTGTAAAAGGTGTAGTTGATTCAGAAGATTTATCACTTAACATTTCCAGGGAAATGTTACAGCAAGATAGACAGGTAAAACTAATTGCAAAAAATATCAAAAATAAGATTAAAAAAGAACTTAAAAGCCTTCTGAATAATGATAGAGAAAACTATGAAAAGTTCTTTAACTCTTTCGGAACTCAGTTAAAGTACGGAGTATATAGTGACTTTGGACAAAACAAAGAAGTATTACAAGATTTATTACTATTCTACTCTTCAAAAGAAAGCAAACTAGTATCCCTAGAAGAGTATGTATCTAGAATGCCTGAAGATCAAAAGTATATCTACTATGCAACAGGTGAATCTGTTGATAAAGTAGATAAATTACCACAAACAGAGTTTGTAAAGGAAAAAGGGTATGAAATACTTTATCTAACAGAAGAGGTAGATGAATTTGCTATTAAGATGATGGGCTCATATGAAGAGAAAGAGTTTAAGTCAGTATCAAGTAAAGATCTAGGAATTGAGTCTGGCGAAGATTCAGAGGAACAAAAGGAAAGTGAACATAAAGAAATGTTTGGTAAGATGAAAGAAATCTTATCTGATAAAGTTAAGACTGTAAGGGCTTCAGAGAGACTTAAGAACCACCCAGTATGTTTAGCAAATGATGGAGAAATTTCTATTGAAATGGAAAAGATTTTGAGCTCTATGCCAAATAACCAAAACATACAAGCAGAGAAAGCGTTAGAAATCAATGTAAATCACGAAGTTTTTGAATCATTAAAGGAAGCATATGAACAAGATAAAGATAAATTCAAATTGTATACCGATGTACTATATAATCAAGCATGTCTAATTGAAGGATTATCAATAGATGACCCGGTTGAATACACTAATAATGTATGTAAGATTATGAACTAAATAATTTATAACCGTGGGAACGTCCCACGGTTTTTTTTAGGGTAGAATGGAAAATTAAATAATGTAAGAACTTAATTTACATACTAATAAATAGATAATTAATTTGTCTTTAATGAAGGAGTTGAATTGTGATGAATCAGGCTGAGAAAAGTAATTTAAAAATGTTCTTATTTAAGTTTTTGATAGTGCTTGTGGGAATTACAGCTTTAATTTTATTGGGAATGTTTACTATGGTGTTTGGTTTAACCTCAATAATTTCATTTTTTGATTCATCAGAAGTTGATCAAGAAGATTTAGTACAGGTAATAGAACTAGATGGGCAAATTACTGAAACTGGTAACTTTAATGTTGATATAACTCCACGCTTAGTAAGAGAAAGTTTACAACAAGCTAAATTTAATAATGCTGAAGCTGTAATTCTACGAGTAAATTCGCCTGGGGGGACTGTTGCAGCTTCTCAAGAAATTGCTTCAGTCATAGATGATTTTGAGTTACCTACTGTTGTATCAATGGCTGACTCAGCAACTTCTGGAGGATACTATATTTCTGCTGCAGCAGATAGTGTAAAAGCACATGAAACTACAACAACTGGCTCAATAGGTGTTATTAGTGTGATCTATAATTTAGAAGAACTATATGATACTATTGGTGTTGAAGTCGAGGTAATTAAATCAGGTGAACATAAAGATATCGGCTATGAGAGTCTAGATGAAGAAGAACGAAATATTTTACAAAACTTATCAGATGAAATGTATGAACACTTTGTAAGTGAAGTTAGTAATTATCGTGATCTACCAAAAGAAGATGTTTATGAGATAGCTACAGGTGAAATAATGAGTGGAACCAGGGCATATGAACTAGATTTAGTTGATGGTTTAGGTGGTTTAGATGAAGCTGTTGATAGAGCTTCTGAGCTTGCTGATATTGAAGAACCTAATGTTCAGTGGCTTGATACAGAAGGGATATGGAGTGGCTTTATGGTACCAATGATAGAAGATGTTACTTCATTAGATAATAAAGATTATAATCCTAAAGTTGAAGAAGTACCAAGTGAATTTTTTGGTGTTGAATTTAGATATCAAAATGGGTATTAAAAAAGGTTCCAGGTTCTTTATCAAAAAGAACCTGGAACCTTTTTTTAAAATATCATAGCGGAAAGCCAACCAAAAAGCATTAATGGAATATTAAAATGGATAAAGGTAGGAACACAAGTATCCCAAATATGGTCATGTTTTTTATCTGCTGAAAGTCCAGCTGTAGGTCCAAGGGTACTATCTGATGCAGGTGAGCCTGCATCACCTAAAGCTCCTGCAGTTCCAACAAGGGCTGTGATTGCCATAGGGCTTAGTTCAAGGGATAAACCAAAGGGTACATATAAAGAGGCTAATATCGGAACTGTTCCAAAAGAAGTACCTATTCCCATGGTAACAAAAAGTCCAACTATAAGAAGAACAAAAATGCCGATAGCTTGGCTACCACCTACTATTACTACGTAAGATTCAACTAGAGAATCTAAACCTCCGGTCTCTCTTAATACATCACTATAACCCGATGCAACTAACATGACAAATGCAATATAACCCATCATAGTTATTCCACTATTTAACATCTCGTTAATCTCATTCCATTTAATAGCTCTACCTACAAACATAATAAAAAGTGCAAATAACGCTCCTAATGGAAGTGAATCAGTGAAGTATTGTGTAACAATTGCAGAGACCATTGCTATAATACTTACTGCGTGTTTAAAATTAAAAGAAAGAGTATCATCTATTTCAATATCTTTACCAATGTTATTAGGTTCTCCATAATCGCGTTCTTTTCTATAAGTTATAAATATAGCTATAAAAAGACCAATAGTCATTCCAATAACAGGTAGTAATAAAGCTTTTGGAATGTCGCCTAAAGCTATAGCTAGTCCATTTTCTTCTAAAGCAGTAAAAATAGTTTCATGAAAAATTAAACCATACCCAAAAGGTAATGCGACATATGGAGCTTTAAGACCATATGTTAACGCACATGAAACAGCTCTTCTATCTAGCTTTAAATTATCAAAAATACTAAGAAGTGGTGGTATTAATATAGGTATAAAGGCAATGTGTACGGGAAATATATTCTGTGATAAAGATGCAATTAAAGCTATCATTACTACTAAATAAAGTTTTTTACCATAAAATAGGTTTGAAATGTTTCTACTAAAGATATTTATGAGACCTGTTTTTTGTACACTTACTGCAAGTGCTCCTAAGAGGATATAACTAAGAGCTGTATTTGCATTTTCATTCATACCACCTACTAATACTTCCATGGTCTCAGAAAGACCTATTCCTGATAAGTAACCACCAACTAGAGCTGCGACTAATAAAGCTATAATAACATTTAGTTTAAGTAAACTAAGACTTAACATTACTGCAACTGAAATAAAAACTGGATTTAAAAGCATATATCTCTCCCCTTTTGTTTTACATTTTAACTCTTTAACACAATAAAGACGGTAACTATATTAACACTAAGTTTTAATTTATGTCAATGTAATATATATAATTGTAGTTGTTATGATATTGTTACCCTAAGATTGTTCTGGGGGCATTTTTAAAGAACACTGACACAGCACATAGCTTATTTGAAGTGGCTGTAGCTTCACTATAAGCTTCGATATCAGAGAGTTTTCCTCTATAAACCTATCTACAAGTTCTTACATTGCTTCATAAAATGGCTCCCAGCCAGTCGATTCGGTAATACCTTTGTCTGTTGATTCTCTAATTCTAGCATCTGTAATTTTATCTTTTTCAAAAGTTACCTTAACGAGCACAAAACCGCTTTCATAATCTAACTCCTTCGTTTGTATTACACAAATTATGATTAAAGAAAGATTAGTGAGTTATTTATAGACTTTAATAATAATTTCGTAAATATATATAGAAATTTCCTATTTTACACATAAATAATTTCTATGGTAAATTTAAATTGTTCTGTAAATTCTACTTAAATTTAAAGGAGGGGGATAAATTTGTTTAGTAAAAAGATTGGAGTTTTACTTTTGAGCATTGTACTAATATTCACATTTGCAGCTTGTGATGGAGGGACGGAAACAACAGGAGGAAATGAAGGGACGGAGTATCCCAAAGATAACATTGAAATTATTGTTCCGTCCGGAACAGGAGGCTCTTTAGATGTAACTGCAAGGGCACTTGCTGCTCATGCAGAGGAGCACTTAGGAACAAATGTTATAGTAGAAAATATTCCTGGAGCTTCTTTTACTATAGGTGTTCAACATGTACTCGACAGTGATCCTGATGGCTATACAATTTTGGTTACTGCTGATACCGCTTTTGCCTACATACCTTTAGGTTTGGCTGATGAAGTAGACTATACTTACGAAGATATAGAACCAGTTTCTAGAATAGCTATGAACCAAAACTCTATAGCTATTAATGCAGATACAGCAGAGAAATTAGGTATTGAAGATCTAGAAGATTTACTTGAATACTCTAAAGAAAATCCAGGAGAACTAACTGTAGGATATTCAAGTATGCTTTACGATGTTTGGAGATTAAGCTTGAAAGAGCTGGGTCATGATCTGAATGTGGTACACCAAGATAGTGGTGGACAAGCAGCAACACAAACTGCTGGTGGACATATTGATGTTTACTTTGGGGCTATGCCTGGCATCTTGCCTTATTATGAAGATAATAAAGTAGAAATGTTAGCTACTTTGCCCTATGAATCTAAGGAAGAAATTCCAGCTATTGATGAATACCCTGAAGTTGACGATGCTTTAGGTATGTCCAAATATGGTCCCATATCAGCATATGCACCAAAGGATACTCCGGATGAAATCCTTGACTTTTTAGATGAGTCTTTCAAAGAAATATCTCAAGATGAAAGCTTTATAGAAATGATCGAAGGACAGGGATTAGAACTTTTTTATCAGGATCGAAAAGAGTTTCAAAGTGAATTAGAAACATTGTGCCAAGAAGCTAAGGAATTTGAAGACGTACTAAAAAACTTAAGGTAATAATCCTAGCATTCTTAATTTAATAATATTAGCTTTACAGGAGTCATTTGTTTTTTACAAAATCAAATGGCTCTTTCAGTTTTCCCTGCATGGGCGGTAGCTAGGCGGTGAAAGTCCGCTACAGGCTTGGTGGTAGGAACTGTTAGCAAATGGCAAGGGCGTCCATCGTGAGGTGGAGTCTGAAGGAAGCCTGATGCAAAATCTCGGTCT